>CAVHWJ010000054.1:0-5240 GCA_963639565.1 uncultured Prevotella sp.
GTCAGTCCTTCACCTCCACAATCTTTGTCTTGGGCTGTTCCTTGTTGCGGCGGTTTACCTTTGTAACCACAGCCTGGGCGAGGTTGAGGAAACACTGACCGGTGGCAGTCTCGGGATGACAGGCGGCAGGAACGCCGCTGTCGCCGTCCTCGCGGATGCTCTGCACGAGGGGAATCTGCGCCAGAAGAGGAATGTCGAGTTCGGCGGCGAGCTTCTTGCAACCCTCCTTGCCGAAGATGTAATATTTGTTTTCGGGGAGTTCCGCCGGAGTGAACCACGCCATGTTCTCCACCATGCCGAGGATAGGCACGTTCACCTTGTCGTTGCGGTACATGTCGATCCCCTTTCGTGCATCGGCGAGAGCCACGCTCTGCGGAGTGCTCACGATAACGGCACCCGTAATGGCGAGCGTCTGGAGCAGCGTCAAGTGGATGTCGCTCGTTCCCGGCGGTGTGTCGAGGATGAAATAGTCGAGTTCGCCCCAGTTGGCGTCGGCGATGAGCTGTTTGAGGGCGTTCGACGCCATGCCGCCGCGCCACAGCGTTGCCGTTTCGGCGTTCACGAAGAAACCGATGCTGAGCAGCTTCACGCCGTAACGTTCCACCGGCTCGATGAGTTTCCTGCCGTCCACCTCCACGGCGTACGGGCGCGCGTCCTCACAGTTGAACATCTTTGGCATCGAGGGACCGAAGATGTCGGTGTCGAGCAGTCCCACGCTGTAACCCAACCTTGCCAAGGCAATGGCGAGGTTGGCGGACACGGTGCTCTTGCCCACGCCGCCCTTGCCGGAGCTAACGGCGATGACATTCTTCACCTTGGGCAACAGCTTGCCCACCTCGGGGCGCGGCTTCGACTTGTATTCCAACGAGATGTTTATTTCAATCTGCGACTTGCAGTCATCGCCCAGCACCTTGCCCACGTTATAGCGTATGGCGGCCTCGGCGGCCTTCACGGTGGATTTCAAGAAGGGGTCTGTTTCCCTTGGGAACAGGAGCGAGAATGAAACGCTGTTGCCGTCGATGCGGAGGTTGTCCTCCACCATTCCGCTCTCCACGAGGTTTTTCTTTGTTCCGGGATACGTCACGGTCAGCAACGCGTCCGTTATGAGTTTTGGATATAGGGTCATATCAAGTTTGTTTTTTATTTGTACATAAGAAAAAAAATGCCAGCTTTGCTGTCGGATTGCAAAGTTAGCATTTTTTATCCACAAAGGCAAGAACGCACTACATATCGCAGGACTGGTGGTCGGATTTCTCCACTTTCTCGCCGTCGTTCACTTCACGAGCGTCGTAACCGATTTTCTCAAAAGCCTTGATGATGCTTGTGACGGTAGTCTTGTCGGCATCGTAGGTAATGGTGACGGTCTGGTCGGGAATACAGGTGATAATCTTCTTCACCCCACGCTCAAAACGGATGTTACCCTTGATTTTCTTCTCGCACGACTCGCAGTGCATCTGCGGGTCGGTGGTGAGGACTACGGTCTTGATGTCTTTGGCGCAGACAGCCAGAGCCATCAGCGACATGAGGATTAATGACAATAACTTTTTCATGTTTCTATGTTTTATCAGTTTTATTTCTTCAGTTTCAGCCTCAAAGAATTAAGCACCACGCTAAGGCTCGACAACGCCATGAGCGCGCTCGCCCACATCGGCGAAATCTGGAAGTCGATGCCGAAGAGGCGCAACGCCCCTGCCGCCACCGGCACACATATTATATTATATATGAACGCCCAGAAGAGGTTTTGCCAAATCATGCCGCACGTGGCGCGCCCGATGGCGAACGCCCGGGGCAGGGACATGAGGTCGTCGCCGAGGAGCGTCACCTGCGCCGCGTCGATAGCCACGTCTGTTCCGCGCCCCATGGCGATGCCCACGTCGGCGGTGGCGAGAGCCTGTGTGTCGTTGATGCCGTCGCCCACCATCGCCACGTGCCGCCCCTCGCTCTGCAGCCGCTCCACAAGAGACTGCTTGTCGCCGGGCTTCACCCGGCTTTGGTAATTCGCGATGCCGGCCTTTGCCGCCCAGTAAGCCGCAGCCTCATCCTTGTCGCCGCTCATCATATACACCTCAATGCCCTCCTTGCGCAGGGCAGCCACCGCCTCGCGGGCGTTGGGTTTCAGCGTCTCGCGGTCTTCTGGCGAGAGATTGTCGGCTTTGGTGAAGTCGATGTTGCGGTTGGGGATTGTCAGCGTACCCGTCTTGTCAATCACCACCGTGTCGATGCCGCGCATCTTCTCCAGCGCGGCGGCATCCTTTATCAGCACATGGTTCTTAGCCGCCTTGCCCATGCCCACCATGAGGGCGGTGGGGGTGGCAAGACCCATGGCGCACGGACAGGCGATGACGAGCACCGACACCGACGACATTATGGCGTGGGGCAGAGCCGACGTGCCGCCCACTGCCCACCATATTATAAAGGTGAGGAGGGATATGCCCATGACCACAGGCACAAAGACGAGAGCCGCCCTGTCCACAAGCCGCTGCACGGGGGCTTTGGAAGCCTGAGCCTCCTGCACCAGACGGATTATCTGCGCCAAAGCGGTCTTCTCGCCCACCTGTTGCGCGCGCATCCGCAGTTTGCCTTGGTTGGGTATCGTTCCGGCGAGAACGTTGTCGCCCACGCGCTTCGCCACGGGGGCTGGTTCGCCGCTAATCATCGACTCGTCCACAAACGCAGCATCGGTCACCATAAAGCTCTCCGCCGCCGTAACCACACCGTCCACCGGGATTTTCTCCCCTGCCCTGACCTCAAGGATGTCGCCAAAGGCAATGGCAGAGACAGGCACCTCGTTGATGTCGCCGCCGCTGACCACACGCGCCGTCTTGGGCTGCATACCGAGCAACTGTCGGATGCTCGACGCAGTACCGTCTTTCGCTTTCTCCTCAATGCAGCGACCGGTGAGGACGAAGGTGACAATCATCACGGAAGCGTCGAAATAAGTGTGCCACTCCATGCCGCGCTGCCCCCACACGCTATCGCCCCAAAAGGTGTTGAACGCACTGAATAGGAACGTGACGATGGTACTCAACGCCACGAGCGAATCCATGTTGGCAGTCTTGTGGAACAGCTGTTTGTAGGCGGAGACATAGAACTGTCTGCCGCAATACACCATGTTTATCAGCGCAAGGATAAGACACACTTGGTTGGAGAACGCACTGTTCATCGGGCAAGCGTCGCCGGAAAGGTTTATCCACCCCATAGAAACCGCCATGGTGGCGAGGGCGAGAAGCCATGAGACAACGGTCTTGCGACTCAACACGGAGTATTCCCTCCGCTGGAGTTCCTCCACGTTGCGGTCGGGTTCAATCACCATGTCGTAGCCGATGCCGCTTATCTCGTCTTTCATCCGCTGCAGGGAAATCACCGCCGGGTCGTAGTCGATTAATGCCGTCCTGCCGGCGAGCGACACCGAGGCGGAGTTCACCCCGGGGAGCGACGAGAGCTTGCGCTCCACGTTTGCGGCGCACACCGAGCACGCCATTCCCATTATTGCTACTGTCTGTTTCATTATCGCATTATATTGTCACCCTAATCCCGGCATAGAACATCCGTCCCTGCACGGGTCCCCACACCATTGTGGGTTCAAACTCCCTGCCCCACGGATTGTCGGCATTTACGATGAGGTTCTTCTGCTTGAAATTTGTGAGGTTCTCGCCGCCCACATACACTGAGAACTTGCGGAACCACCGCGTAACCTGAACCGAAAGCTGTTCGTAGGCATGGAAGCGTCCGTTCCACGACATCGTGCCGTCGGCCAACTTATACGGACTGGGCATCCTGCCGCCGCCGTTTAGCTGGAGGGTTGCGTCGAACTGCCACAGTTCGAGGGGCGTTTTATACGAAAGTGCTATCAACGCCTTGTATCTGCTCTGCAAAGGCTTTTCGAGCAACTGTCCGCCGTAGGTCGTCTTCACGTCGTTGTAGCGGTAGGCCAACGTCACGCTGAGGCGTTCCACGGGTTCGTAGGTGGCGTCGGCTTGCAGGGTGTGGGAATATGACTTGCCGTCGAGGTTGGCGATGCGTATCTCAAAGGGGTCGCTGTCGTAGTCCACCACCGCCTGGTCGCTGAAGCGCGTGTAGAAATATTCCAAGTTGAGTTTCAGCATCCTGCCGAAGAGGTTGAAGTTCCACGCCGTGGAAGCACCGTAGTTCCACGCACGTTCCTGCCGCAGTTCATCAACGCTGAACGCCCTGCCGCTGGCAAGCAGATAGTTGTTCTCGGCGAAGGCGTGAACGGAGCGGTAAGCCTTGCCGGCGGAGAGGCGCAGACTGACGAAATCGGCAGGGGTGAACTTCACGTTGAAGCGCGGGGTGTAGAATGTGCCGTAGACGGAACTGTGGTCGATGCGCAGTCCTGCCATGGCGGTAATCTTGTGGTTCCAGTCGAAGGTGTACTGCGCATACGCCCCCGGCACGGTTTCCTTTTCGGTGAGGGCTTTGGTCTGCGCGTCGGTCCCGCCAAGGAAATAATGCTGCTTGAGATAGTCGTGGTTGAGGCTCAGTCCGGCGGAAAGGTTGTGCATCTTGGTGAAGTTCGTCTCGAAGACGAGCGACGCGTAAAGGTTCTTCTGGTTGATGTCATACGACTTGATGCCGTAAGTGGCGTCGAGGTCGTGCATCGAAGCCGATGTCATAAGGGCCACGTTGGTACCGTTCTCCTTATCTATAATATAGGCGTGCTTCATATAGCCCTCAAGGCGTTTCGTGTCCATGCCTATCTTGTAGCGCGAGGGGTATGCCGCGGCGTCGCCGGCAGTCTGCGTCTGCGCATCATGGTCGTGCGCCTGTCCGCTCTCCCTCTTTTCGAGCAGCGCGCCGATGCCGCCGTGGAAGATGTATCTGTCGCCCTTATATACCCAGTTGTTCTGCAGATGCCCCTGCCTCACGGCCGGTTTGTCGATGAAGCCGTCGCCGTTTTCGTCGTGTTTCTTGAACTGGTCTTCATAATGCGCCAACACCTCGGTTGAGAGTTTTTCACCAATGTGGAAATTCGACGTGACGTTGGCCTCGACACGCGTGTCGGTGTCGCCGAAGAGGTTTATCTCCGTCTTGGGTTCTTCTTCGGGTTTGAGGAAATTCACGTTTATCTGTCCGGTAATCGACTCGTAGCCGTATTTCACCGAAGCGCATCCCTTTGACACCTGAATGGAGTTCATCCACGGCCCCGGAACGTAGCCGAGGGAATACGGCGTGGCGGCTCCGCGGTAGTTGGGCAAGCCCTCAGTGAGCATCTGCACGTA
>CAVHWJ010000054.1:5854-8145 GCA_963639565.1 uncultured Prevotella sp.
GGCACCAGCGTGCAGAGCGGATGAAAGTCAAAGTCAAAGCCGTTGGAAGAGTCTATAGGCTGCGGCTTTATCAGCTTATAGTCCATGCAGGGGAGTTCGTCGATAGTGTCGCCGCAGTCGTGGCAGCAGTGGTCCGCCTCGTCCATACCGCAACACTCCTCCACCCCTTCTGTGTTGTCGCACGACTGCATCATAACGGCATTGTCAGCCACGGCGAACTGCGCCACACTCATCGTTCCGGTGTGGCTGCATCGCACAAGGGTGATGCCCGCGCCAGCCAGTATGACAAGCACGGACAACACTATGACATTGATTATGACGCCAAGTCGTTTCATCATCATTATTTCGCCGTTTCTTTTCCGCTGCGCTTTGTGCGGCGGTAACTGCGGTATTCGTCGAGCGGAATCTCTATGTCCGACTCCTCAAGCGCACCCTCCGTCGGCAGACGGAACTTCATGTATTTGATGTTCAGTCCGCGCTCTATCCACTGGTTCTCGTAATAGGTGTGGATAGAGAGAATGGAACGGGTGTCGTCGTCGAGGGTGTCGTCGTGGTAAAGGTCTTCCGTCTGCGTCAATACCGGCAGGGCGTTCTTCTCCGCCATATACTTGGTGTAGGTGAAGAGGAAATTGGAGTCCGTTTTCAGATGCACCAGTCCGCCGTCCACGAGGAAGCGGCGGTAGCGTTCCATGAAATACGTGCTCGTGAGGCGTTTGCGCGGGTTCTTCATCTGCGGGTCGCTGAACGTGAGCCATATCTCCTGCACCTCGCCGGGGGCGAAGAAGCGGTCGATTATCTCGATGTTGGTGCGCAGGAACGCCGCGTTGCCCAGATCCTCGTCGAGAGCCTGTTTAGCCCCGGTGTGCATACGCGCGCCCTTGATGTCCACGCCGATGAAGTTCACGTCGGGGAACATCCTCGCCAGCCCCACCGTGTATTCGCCCTTGCCGCAGCCGAGTTCGAGCACGATGGGGTTGTCGTTGTGGAAATATTCCTCGCGCCATTTGCCCTTCATGTCAAACGGCACGTTCTCTATCACCGAAAACGGATACTGGAAGACGTTTTTGAACGTCTCCATCTCCGCGAATTTCTGTAGCTTTCCCTTACTCATGCACCATTACTCTACGAGCACCTTCGTCCATCCGTGAACATCAGGCTCGATGCCGTACTGGATGTTGCGCAAGTGGTTATACAGTTTCTCCGACACGGGTCCCGGCTTGCCGTCCTTGCTGAAGGTGTAGCGTTTGCCGGTGTCGAGGTCGTCGATGTATGAAATCGGACTTATCACCGCCGCCGTGCCGCAGGCCCCGGCCTCCTCGAAGGTGTCGAGTTCCTCCTCGGGTATCTGGCGGCGTTCCACCTTCATGCCGTAGTCTTCGGCGAGCTGCATAAGGCTCTTGTTGGTGATGCTGGGCAGGATGGAGGTTGACTTCGGCGTAACGTAGGTGTTGTTCTTGATGCCGAAGAAATTGGCCGCGCCGCACTCGTCCATGTATTTCTTCTCCTTAGCGTCGAGATAGAACTCACAGGCGTAGCCCTTCTCGTGTGCTATGTGGTTGGCGAGCATGGATGCGGCGTAGTTTCCGCCCACCTTGTACTTGCCCGTGCCAAGAGGAGCGGAACGGTCGTAGTCGCGTATTATCACGTAGGGGTTGGTTGAGAAACCGCCCTTGAAATAGGGTCCCACGGGGGTTACGAAGATGAGGAAGCAGTATTCCGTAGCCGGGTGAACGCCCACCTGCGCGCTCGTGCCGATGAGCAGCGGACGGATATAGAGCGAAGCTCCGCTCTCGTAGGTGGGGATATACTCCTGGTTCAGGCGCACCACCTTTGTCACCATTTCCTCGAAGAGTTCGGTGGACACCTCGGGCATCATGATGCCGCGGCAGGTGGACTGCAATCGTGCAGCATTCTCGTCCATGCGGAACACCCTCACCTTGCCGTCGGGACAGCGGAACGCCTTGAGTCCCTCAAAGGCTTCCTGTCCGTAGTGGAGGCAAGTAGCCGCCATGTGGAGGTTAAGATACTCGTCGGAGCAGATTTCTATCTCGCCCCATTTGCCGTCGCGGTAGTAACAGCGCACGTTATAGTCGGTACGGCGGTAGCCGAACGACAGGTTAGACCAATCCAAGTCTTTCATATTGCCTTATAATTTTGTTTGTTCTATGTTTTCGGACTGCAATAGTACAAAATATTCTACTTTTCTGCAACTTTCGGCACGCTTTTTTGCCGCATCAGTTGTTTTCGTCGAGCAGAAGCTTTATTTCCTTGTCAGTCTGAGTGAGCTTTTC
>CAVHWJ010000054.1:8365-12742 GCA_963639565.1 uncultured Prevotella sp.
GCGAAACGCGTCTCTATCACGTCGCCCTTTTTCAAATCGGCGGCGCACCGCACGCTCTTGCCGTCTTTCAGCGTGATGCTGTAACCACGCTTCAATAGCAGTTCGGGGTCTTGCGCCGTAAGCCGCTGGCCTATCATCTGGAGGCGGTGGTTCTCAGCGAGGAGTCTGCGCTCCACCGCCGGACGAAGCCGTTGCTCGATACGGTCAATCTTGCCGCGCGAAGTTATGAGTTTGGTGTTCACCGCCGCGGCGAGGAGCGTCATCATGCGGTCCACCCTCGCCCTCTGCCTTGTGGTGACGAGGGAACACTTCACTGGAATGGATGCCGACAGACCGTCAAGCCTCATCCTCTCTACTTGCAAACGCTGCTTCACCTTATATATTATAGTCTCCTGCGCCGACATCACCCTCTCGTAAACCTCAGAAAGGTGCTGCACAAGGTATGCCGCGGCTGCCGTGGGGGTCTTCACCCTCAGGTGTGAAACCATGTCGAGCACGCTCTCGTCCCTGTCATGCCCGATGCCGGTTATAATGGGCAGGGGGAAATTCGCCACGTTCTCGGCGAGCGCAAGGGTGTCGAAACCGGAGAGGTCGCTCGTCGCGCCGCCACCACGGATAATCACCACGCAGTCCCAGCCGTCACATTCGGCATAGATACTGTCGAGGGCTGCTATCACGCTCTGCTCCACTCCCTCGCCCTGCATGGTGGCAGGGAAGAGTTTGGTGCGGAACGCAAGACCGTATTCGTTGTCGGCGAGCTGGTTACAGAAGTCGCCGTAGCCCGCCGCCGAAGCACTCGACACCACGGCGATGCGCTGGCAGAACATGGGCAGGGAGAGTTCTTTCTGCAAGTCGAACACGCCCTGCTCTTTCAGCGCGCGCACTATCTCCATGCGCTTGCGCATCATGTCGCCCATGGTATAGTTGGGGTCGATGTCCTCCACTATCCATGAGAAGCCGTAGTTCTCATGGAACTGCGCCCTCACCTTCAGCAGCACCTTCATTCCGGCGTGAATTGTCTGTCCTGTAACCCTTTCAAAGCGCGGCTTTATAGACATCCATCTGTTGCGCCAGCACGAGGCGTGCGCCTTTGCTACGGGCGTGTTGGAGTCAGGGTCTTTCTCTATGAGTTCCATATAGCAGTGACCGCCGTAGCCCTCGCGCGCCTCCGACAGTTCCGCCTCCACCCAGTAACAGCCGGGCATGGCGGCGGATATAACGTTGCGCACCATGCAGTTGAGTTCCCGCAGCGACAAGTGCCGCGCCTGTTCTGCCGTGTAGCCGTAATCTATCATATTATTGTCTTTGCTTTATTGGTGTATGCCGTCCTCCTGGAAAAGGTTGGCGAAATCGGGCAAGCCGTAGCCATAAACGTTGTCGGGATGCGCCGCGTTGTCGCCGGATTTCCTCACGGCTTCAATAATCTCGGATGCCGTCTTCTCGGGATGTTTCTGCCAAGCGCACGCCACCATGCCGGCGACGAGCGGGGCGGCGAACGACGTGCCAACGGAGGAGCTTACCGTGCCGCGCTCCGTGACGACAGCCACCGGACTGCCCGGCGCCACCACGTCGGGCTTCACCCTGCCGTCGGCCGTGGGTCCCATACTGCTGAATGCGGC
Source organism: uncultured Prevotella sp. (assembly GCA_963639565.1). Lineage (GTDB taxonomy): Bacteria > Bacteroidota > Bacteroidia > Bacteroidales > Bacteroidaceae > Prevotella. The sequence continues at coordinate 9,985 of CAVHWJ010000054.1, forward strand.
GTTGCGCCTCTCTTTCGTTATCGCCCCAACGGCGAGAATGTTGTCGGCATCAGAGGGGAAATTAATCCTTTTCCACGTCCCCATGCCGTCGTTGCCGCAGCTGTTCACCAGCACTATGCCCTTGGATGCGAGCATCGCCGCCGTGCGCGATATGAGTGCCGTTTTGCCATCCTGCTGCCAGTAGCGGTAGCTGTCGGAAGGGTTGTCGTAGTCGTGGAAACCCAGCGAACTGTTTATCACGTCCACCCCCAGACTGTCGGCATATTCCGCCGCGGCAGCCCACCAGTCTTCTTCCACGGGCTGCTCCGTCTGTTCGTCCTCGCAGCGCAGAAGCACGTAAGAAGCGTCGGGCGCGGCTCCCACATACACTCCCGGCACTTTCACCGCCATTACCGACAGCACCTGTTCGCCGTGTTCCATCTCCTTGAAGATGCTCTTGGAACGCGGCACAACGAAGTCGGCGAAGCCCACGAGATTGATATTGCGCAGCGCAGGGATGAGGTCGGCGTTGAGGAAACCCGCGTCGAGCACGGCAATCGTCATGCCCTGGCCGTAATAGCCCTGCGAATGGAGCTTCTGTGCGCCGAGCATACGCAACTGTTCTTCTGTCGCGCCGTAGCGCGTCACCCCGGCGGTGTCGTGGAGTGCCAGCGTCTCGTGGTATTTGGGGCGAGGGCGTGCGACCTTAACAGAATCGGGGGATGTCCATACGAGGCGTGCCGACCTTACAAAGGGCAGTGACGTTACGCTTGCCGCGAAACAGCTGTCGGTGGTGCGCGCCACAACGGTGTTGTTCCATTTGGAACGGCTCACCACCTCGCAGCCCTTCTTTTCCAACAGTTCCTCATAGCGGCGGTTCACCGGCAAATCGGTGGAGTCCACGCTCAGGTTCTGCCGCAGCCGGCGTTGCAGAGCCTTGGGCGAGAGGAACTGCTGTGGATTGTCCACGCTGAAACCGCAGCCGCTTTTGTCGGCCAACTGCACGCGGAACATATACGTCTTCTCGCCCTTAACCTTCACCATGGGCGTTTTGCCCTCCACTCCGGCACGGCACTGCGACGACATGACCGTAGCAGCGACAAGCACGGCGAGGGGAAGAATCTTTCCAATGAGTTTTCTCATTCTCTCTCGTAGTCTACAAAGGAATACGCATACCGGTGCTTCTCGTCGGTGGGGCGGTCGTCGCGCGCCACCTCTTTCCATCCGCTGAACTCGGGGAAGAACGCGTCAGCACCTTCGGGTGTGTCGTCAATCTCCGTGAGGCAGAGGCGTTGGGCTATCGGCAGCAACTGGCGGTAAATGCTCTCGCCGCCGATTACATACACGTCCTCGTCAGCTCCGCAACTTTTGAGGGCTTCTTCCACCGAAGCGTAGCAGTCGCAACCGGGGATTTCCTTCACGGTGCGGCTCACCACCACGTTGCGTCTGTTGGGCAGCGCGCCCTTGGGCAGCGAGTCGAAGGTGCGCCGCCCCATTAGGATGGTGTGTCCCGTGGTGAGTGCCTTGAAGCGTTTCAGGTCGTTGGGCAACCAATACACCAACTTGTTGTCCTTGCCGATAGCCCTGTTGCGGGCCACGGCAGCGATTATGTTTATTCTCATTTCCCTATACCTTATTGTATCTATACGCTGACATCCCCTGCGATGTGCGGCCACGGGTCGTAACCTTCGAGGTGGAAATCCTCGTAGCGGAAATTGAAGAGTTCCCTCACGTCGGGGCTAATCTTCATCGTGGGCAGGGGGCGCGGCTCACGCGTAAGCTGGAGCTTCACCTGGTCGAGGTGGTTAAGGTAGATGTGGGTGTCGCCCGTGGTGTGGATGAACTCGCCGGGCTGGAGGTTGCACACCTGTGCCATCATCTGCAGGAGCAGGGCGTAAGAGGCAATGTTGAACGGCACGCCAAGGAACATATCGGCACTGCGCTGGTAGAGCTGGAGCGAGAGTTTGCCGTCAGCCACATAAAACTGGAACAGGCAGTGGCAGGGCGGAAGGTGCATCTGCGGAATGTCAGCCACGTTCCACGCGCTCACTATCATGCGGCGCGAGTCGGGCGTGTGCCTAATCTGGTCTATCACGTTCTTTATCTGGTCGATGTGTCCGCCGTCGGGCGTGGGCCACGACCTCCACTGCCGCCCGTAGACGGGACCAAGTTCTCCGTTTTCGTCAGCCCATTCGTTCCATATCCTCACACCGTGTTCCTTTAGGAACCTCACATTGGTGTCGCCGCGCAAAAACCACAGCAGTTCGTAGATAATGGATTTCAAGTGCAATTTCTTCGTAGTAACGAGAGGAAAGCCCTTGCTCATGTCGAAGCGCATCTGGTGTCCAAAGACACTCAGGGTGCCTGTCCCCGTGCGGTCGTGCTTCTCCGTACCCTCGTCGAGGATGCGCTGAAGCAGGTCTAAGTATTGTTTCATTGTGTATGTTTTTTAGGTTATAACCAAATTTCTGTTCTGTTCACTGTCATTTCGCCGCGCGTATCCTCCATTCCTGCGGAAAGAGGTTGTTCGTGCGGTTGCCAAGGTTTTTCACGAAGCCCAACGGCAACGATTTGTATGCCACCGCCACATAACCCCGCGGCGTGCCGGGCGGCAGCGTCACCGGTTCGCGGCGCAGATAGCTTACCGCCGTCGTGAGATCCACCTCCGCTATGGGAAACGCGTCCCGGTTAAGGCAAATCGACAGGGCGAGTCCCTCCGCCGGCACGATGTCCTTGCCCTTTGGTTCGCCGAGTTCCACCCCGGCGTGCATCAGCCTCA
>CAVHWJ010000055.1:0-12706 GCA_963639565.1 uncultured Prevotella sp.
GGATGCCCTCCACCTCCTTGAAGCCGAACGGCATCTTGAACTCGATGTCGGTGGCAGCGTTGGCATAGAAAGCCAGCTTCTCGTGGTCGTGGAAACGGTAGTTCTCCGGACCGAAGCCCAGTGCCTGGTGCCATTTCATGCGGAACTGCTTCCATTTCTCAAACCACTCCTTCTCGGTGCCGGGCTTCACGAAGAACTGCATCTCCATCTGCTCGAATTCCCTCATGCGGAAGATGAACTGGCGCGCCACGATCTCGTTGCGGAAAGCCTTGCCTATCTGGGCGATGCCGAAAGGTATCTTCATGCGTCCCGTCTTCTGCACGTTGAGGTAGTTCACGAAGATGCCCTGCGCCGTTTCGGGACGGAGGTATATCTTGCTCGCCGCGTCTGACGTGGAACCCATTTCTGTGGAGAACATGAGGTTGAACTGGCGCACGTCGGTCCAGTTCTTCGTTCCGCTGATGGGGTCTACAATCTCCTCGTCGATGATAATCTGCTTGAGTTCCTCAAGGTTCGGTCCCTGCATTGCCTCGGCATAGCGTTCGTGCAGAGCGTCGCGCTTCTTCTGGTGCTCAATCACGCGGGGATTTGTCTCGCGGAACTTGGCCTCGTCGAAGCTGTCGCCGAAACGCTTTTTCGCCTTGGCGATTTCCTTGTCGATTTTCTCCTCGTATTTGGCTATCTGCTCCTCGATGAGCACGTCGGCACGGTAGCGTTTCTTAGAATCGCGGTTGTCGATGAGCGGGTCGTTGAAAGCGTCCACGTGTCCGCTCGCCTTCCATATCGTGGGGTGCATGAAGATTGCCGAGTCGATGCCCACGATGTTGTCGTGGAGCAGCACCATGCTCTTCCACCAGTATTCCTTGATGTTGTTCTTCAGTTCCACGCCGTTCTGTCCGTAGTCGTAAACGGCTGCCAGTCCGTCGTAGATGTCGCTGCTGGGGAATACGAAGCCGTATTCCTTGCAGTGGGAAACGATTTTCTTGAAAACGTCTTCTTGTGCCATGATTTTGTATGTTGTTTTGTTATTGTCTTTTTATGTATGCGCCGCCCAAGGGGCTATGGTAAATGCAAAGTTACGCTTTTTCCGCTATTTACGGCTTGTTGTCTTCGTTAAATGTTATGAAACACCGCTTATTTGCACAGCAAATCTCTCGCAAACTCGATTATCGTGTCCGTGCCGCGCCGCGTGTCGCTGTCGGTGAGGCTCACGGCGTAGTCGGGCGCGATGCCGAATTCGGTGTCGTTGCCGTCTTTGTCGTACATCGGGCACGCGCTGAACCTGACGCTCCAGCCGTTGGGCAGCGAACTGCTGAACGGCATACCGGCGCCGCCGCCAGTGGTGTCGCCCACAACAACCACGTTAGGGCAGCATTTCATGTATTTCACGAACTCGTTGGCCGCGCTGAACACGGAGCGGTTGGTGAGCACCGCCACCTTCTTCTGCCACCTGATGCCGCTCGACGGCTTTAGCCTCTGCTCCTTCATTTCTGAGAAATCGGAATGTCCCGTGCCGGTCTTGTGGCGCATATATCCCACAAGGATTTCCTCGTTTGTGAAGCGCGCGGCGAATTTCTCCGCCGTGGTGAGCATCCCGCCGCCGTTGTTGCGAATGTCGATGATGAGGCTGTTGCAGGGCGCGAGATAGAGCAGCACCTCGTCGAGGTTGCCGCCGCCCATGTCGTTCTCGAAACTCTCGCAGCGTATGTAGCCCGTGTTGTCGTCGAGCTTGCGGTATTTCAGCGCGCTCGCTATCTTGTAGTCGGTGCCGAGGTACCGCCGCTCCAGCGTGTCGCTGAAGTTCTTGGGGTAGTCCTCCTGCCAATGCCAGTAGCGTGCGTAGTCGAAGCTGGCGTACATGTTCACGTGGCCGTCGCGCAGTTCGCCGAGCATATTGCCCAGCACCTCGAAGAGCTGCTTTGTCGTCATCGCGTCGTCTATCTGCGCCGAATAGCGTGCGTGAACCTCGTTCCAGTCCAGTCCGTAAGCCTCCTTTTTGTAGTCGAAGAAGCAATACCGCTGGTCGATGATTTTCCACAGGGCCTCGAAATTGCCCGTCGGCGTGTCGGCGTGCTCGTCCTCGTCGATACACGAGGTGAGGGTGATGCCCATGGCGATTGCCGCAAGGCATACGATGAGTGATATTGCCTTTCTCATGGCTGCATCTTTAAGAGTTTGAAACGTCGTGTTATTCCTATAACGAAAAGGTTGGAATAACTGTGGTATTTCAGGTTGTTCACCTTCGACTGCCGCCAGTCGCCCATATATCCAAGGCGCAGCGTGGTTTTGCCGAGGGTGAGGTCGAGGGTGAGGGCGTGGCGCAGCGAGGGTGTGCTGACGAACGTCGTCGGCACGATGTTGTGGTCGTAGTCGCCCTTGGAGAATATCTCGTAATACGACTGTCCGTAGTTGGGACTGAACATCAGTCCGCACAGCGGCGCGCTAACCTCATAGCGCACTGCCATTGGCGTCTTCCCTGCACGGAAGCGGTAGGCCGCCGATGCCACGGGGGCGATGTCGATGCTGAAGCGTCCCTGCGCCGGGTTGTTGCTGTTGCGTGTGTTATAGAGGAAGCCCACGTCGATGTCCGCCATGCCCCCTGCCTTCACGTCGAGTTTGCCGCCGAAGAACTGCCAGCCGCAGAGCACGCCGTAGCTGAACTTGTAGTCGCCGCCCATTTCGCTGCCGTTCCCCGACCTGTCCTTGGCGAACGCCATGCGCCCCTGGTGCACTATCATGCGCGCCCAGCGGCTGCCCTCTTTCTCGCGTATCGTGTGGGAAATGTAGCGCACCTCAGTGCCTGTGAATTTCTCCTGCGAGAGATAGGTGTCGAGGATGTTCACTCCGCCGATGCCTATCATCCGCGTGTTGTTAATTATCTTGTCCTGCGCGCGGCAGTCCACGCTTGCCGATAATGTGGCGGCAAGCGCAAAGGCGGCGCAAGCGTGCCTGAGGCTGAAAGTTCGTCTTCCCATAGGCTTTCGGGTTACATGTCGTTGTCGCCGAAGAGGTTCAGCTGTCCTGTTATTTCGTCGATTACCTGCTGCTGGCTCTTCCCTGCGTCGGGGTCGAGGTTCTCCTGCGGTTCTGTGGCGGCATCGTCAGTCTGTCCCTGCAGTGTGTCGCCGTCGGTCGTGTTTTCGCCGTTCAACGTGCCGTCGGTCTGTTCGCCCTCCGCCGTCTCAGAACTTGTCTCCTCGTCGTCGGGCAGCGGTTCCAGTTCCTCGATTTTCTCCAGTTCAAAGTTGGTGAGCCTCTTGCCCCTCGCCTTGTAGCCCTTGACGAGGGCAAACTCGTTCACGTCGATTTCCTGCGTGCCGCGGAAACTGTCGAGGCCGCCGAATGTGAGAAGCAGCCGCGGCTTCTTCGCGTCGGTGAGCAGCATCAGTTCGTTCTTGGGGTTCTCGCCGATGTAGCTCTGTTTCTTCTTCGTCATCTCGAAGATGAAACGCTTGATGTAGGGCATACCCTTCTGGTCGAAGTCGCGCACCACCGCGCTCCATATCTTGTGGGGCAGGAACTTCTCGATGCGCATGATGTTGTCCTCGTAGTGGTTGTTGGCGTCGAAGTTCGTCATGTAATACTCGCCCGTGTTGAGCACCACAAGGATGCTGTCGCCCTCGTTGAACTCCCCGAGCGGAGTGCCGTGCTCGTCGTAGTTCAGGCGGTTCACATCGGGGTCGAACCACACCTTCCTGCCGCCCAGCGTACTGTGTCCGTGGCTCTTCAGCGATATTCTGTGTATGGGGTATTTGGTGAGGATGTTGCCCATGGCGGTCCTGCCCTTCACGAAAATCTTTGAGAAATCCTTGTCGATGAATATGTTTTTGAGCTTCGGCGTGGGGTCGAGCGTCACCTTTATCACCTCAGCCTCGCCGTTGGGGTTGGCGGTGAAATAGTTTACGCGCGACCCAGGCTTGCCCTGCGTGAGGTCGTATTCGCGGTCGCGCGTTACGGCGGTCACGTTGAACCTCTTTATATAATAGTTGCCCTGCTTGCCGTCGCGGTAAACCACGTTGTATGTCGTGCGCTTGTCGTTCTTCTTGAACACGCCCACGTGGATGATGTTCTTGCCGGCGAAAATCTTGTCGGCCACCTTCACCACCTTGTATTTTCCGTCACGGTAGAAGATGATGATGTCGTCGATGTCGGAGCAGTTGCACACGAACTCGTCCTTTTTCAGTCCCGTTCCCACGAAGCCCTCCTGCCTGTTTATGTACAGTTTCTCGTTGGCTTCCACCACCTTGGTGGCCTCGATTGTGTCGAAGTTCCTTATCTCCGTGAGCCTCGGGTGGCTCTTGCCGTATTTGTCTTTCAGGTAGGTGAACCACCGTGCCGTGACCTCCACCATGTTGTTGAGGTCGCGGTCGATGCCCTCTATTTCGCCCTTGATGCGCGCCATGAGTTCGTCGGCCTTGTCCTTGTTGAATTTCAGGATGCGCTGCATCTTTATCTCCATGAGGCGCAGGATGTCGTCCTTGGTCACCTCGCGTATCATCTTGGGGTAGAACGGCGTGAGCCTCTCGTCGATGTGCTCGCACGCCGCGTCCATGTTGGGGGCGTTCTCAAACTGCCTGTCCTTGTAAATCCGCTCCTCGATGAATATCTTTTCGAGCGACGCGAAGTGCAGCTGTTCGAGCAGTTCGCCCTTCCTTATCTCCAGTTCCTTTTGTATGAGGGCCTTGGTGCGTTCCACGGAGTGGCGCAGCACGTCGCTCACGGTGAGGAAGCGCGGTTTGTCGTCCTCTATCACGCAGCAGTTGGGCGAAATGTTCATCTCGCAGTCGGAGAAAGCGTAGAGGGCGTCGAGGGTCTTGTCCGACGACACCCCCGGGGCGAGGTGAACCTGTATCTCCACCTCGGCTGCCGTGTTGTCGTCCACCTTCCTTGCCTTTATCTTTCCCTTTTCAATGGCTCTCAGTATTGAGTCGATTAGCGTGGTGGTTGTCTTGCCGAAGGGTATCTCGCGGATGACGAGCGTCTTGTTGTCGAGCTTCTCTATCTTCGCCCTCACCTTTAGCTGTCCGCCGCGCTGTCCGTCGTTGTATTTGCTCACGTCGATGCTGCCCCCGGTGGGGAAGTCGGGGTAGATGCTGAACTCCTCGCCGTGGAGGTATTTCACCGCCGCGTCGCAGATGTCGTTGAAATTGTGGGGAAGGATTTTGGATGTCAGTCCCACGGCGATGCCCTCGGTGCCTTGCGCAAGGAGCAGGGGGAATTTCGCCGGCAGGGTGATAGGCTCCCTGTTGCGGCCGTCGTAGCTCAACTGCCATTCGGTTGTCTTGGGGTTGAACAATATGTCGAGGGCGAATTTGGAAAGCCTCGCCTCGATATATCGCGGAGCTGCCGCGCGGTCGCCGGTGAGGATGTTTCCCCAGTTACCCTGACAGTCCACGAGCAGGTCTTTCTGTCCGAGCTGCACGAGAGCGTCGCCGATGGAAGCGTCGCCGTGGGGGTGGAACTGCATGGTGTGTCCCACGATGTTCGCCACCTTGTTGTATCTGCCGTCGTCCATCCTCTTCATGGAGTGGAGGATGCGCCGCTGCACGGGTTTCAGTCCGTCTTCGATATGCGGCACGGCGCGTTCCAGGATTACGTAAGAAGCGTAGTCCAGAAACCAGTTCTTGTACATACCGCTGAGGTGGTGTACCGCCGACGCGTCGAAGCGGTTGGCTGGAACGTAGTCTGAATGAGTTTCGGTTATCTCCGCGTTCTCGTTCAGTTCCGTCCCTTCCTGTTCCAGTGTCTCCTCGTCTTTTGTCTCGTCGCTCATATATTGCTTGTTTTCATGGTGGACAACGCCACCGTAATTCTTTTGTCTTTATGCGTCTGTCCCCGTGGCCTTTGTCTTGGCCTCCGCCTCCGTCTCCGCAAGACCTTTCTTGAAGAGGTCTTCCGTGACCAGTCCGGCTATCGTGAAGCCGAAGATTGCCGTGACGTGCGCCACTGTGCCGTTGATTTGCGCCTTCGAGCTGCACCATTCGTGGTTCACGAGGCTCGGGTCGCCGGGTCCTGTCTTGGCCTTGGGACACATACATTTCTCCGTGCCGCAGGTGGAGTTATGCCCGATGTTATGGAGCAGTTCCTCGCTGTACACGCACTTGAACTTGTGCGCGGGGCGCGTCTTCATCTTGCGGAACTTGTTGCGCAGGGCGCGCGCCAGCGGACAGCCCTTGACTTTCCAGAACTCCGCCACGCCGATTTTCGACACGTCCATCTTCAATGCCGCCCCCATGGAGGATATGAACACCGCGTCGGTGCGGCAAGCCTCAAGGATGAGGTGGGCCTTGTCCTTCAGGCTGTCGATCGCGTCGATGATATAATCGTATTCACCCAGACGGAAGCTCTCCGCCGTTGTCTCGTCGTAAATCTGCTGCCGCGCGTCGATTTCCGCCATGGGGTTGATTTCGAGCAGACGCTCCTTCAGCACCTCCACCTTCACCCTGCCCACGGTCTTTGTGGTCGCCATGAGCTGGCGGTTGATGTTGGTGATGCACACTCGGTCGGAGTCCACTATCGTGATATGGCGTATGCCGGAACGCACGAGGCTCTCGGCGCACCAGCTGCCCACGCCGCCCACGCCGAAGATGATGACCCGGGCGTTGGCGGTCTTCTGCATCACGCGCTCGCCCACGAGCAGTTCCATTCTCTTGAATATCCCTTTTTCTATAGACATTTCTTTAGTCGTGTTCTGAAATTTCCAAGCGGTTTTTGTTTCTTATTCCTTTTCCGCGCTCAATATCTCGTTGAGCGGAGTCATAACAAAGTCCCTTTCACGCATCAGGGGGTGGGGGATTTTCAGGTCGGGTTCGTCCACCGTAATGTCGCCGTACAGCAGGATGTCGATGTCGATAATCCTGTCGCGGTACACTCCGTCTTGCGATTTCTCCGTCCTGCCCATTTCCCTCTCTATCCTCTGCGTGGCTTCGAGCAGCCGGCGCGGCGAGAGGCTTGTCTCCACGCACACCGCGGCGTTGATGAAGTCGTTTTCCGACTCGAAGCCCCAGGGCTTTGTGGCGTAGAGAGCCGACTGGCGCAGTACAGTGCCAATCAGCTCTCTGATTTTGTTTATAGCCCCGGCGATGTTGCGCCGCTTGTCGCCGAGGTTTGTCCCTAAAGACAGGTATGCCTTCATCGTCAGTCGTTGAGGATGAGCATCGCGTCGCCGTAGCAGCCGAACTTGTAGCCGTTCTCCACGGCCTTGTCGTATGCCTCCATAACGAGGTCGTAGCCGCCGAAGGCGCACGTCGCCATAATCAGCGGCGACATGGGGTGGTAGAAGTTGGCTATCATCGTGTCGGCCAGTCCGCACTCGTACGGGGGGAAGATGAACTTGTTTGTCCAGCCCTCGTATTCCTTGAGCATCTTGTCCGTGCCGATGGCTGTCTCCGTGGCCTTGAGCACGCTCGTTCCCACGGCGCACACGTGGCGGCCTTCTCGTTTCGTCTTGTTCACTATGTCGCACGCCTCGCGGTGGATGAACATCTGTTCGGAGTCCATCTTGTGCTTCGTCAGGTCTTCCACCTCTATGTCGTGGAAATTGCCCAGTGCGCAGTGGAGCGTGATAAAGGCGAAGTTGATGCCCTTTATCTCCATCCTCTTCATCAGCTCGCGGCTGAAATGCAGTCCCGTGGCGGGTGCCGTCACCGCTCCCTCGTTCTTGGCGAAGATGCACTGGAAGCGTTCAGCGTCCTCTTCCGTCGCCGGACGCTTGTCCACGATGTAGTTGGGCAGCGGTGCCGAACCCAAGGCGAAGAGGTCGCGCTTGAACTCGTCGTGGGGCGCGTCGTAGAGGAAGCGCAGCGTGCGGCCGCGGCTTGTGGTGTTGTCTATCACCTCGGCCACCATTGCGCTGCTCTCGTCGAAGAACAGCTTGTTGCCTATCCTTATCTTCCTTGCCGGCTCCACGAGCACATCCCAGAGGCGCATCTCCTCGTTGAGTTCCCTCAGCAGGAACACCTCTATCTTTGCTTCCGTCTTCTCCTTCGTGCCGTAGAGGCGCGCCGGGAACACCTTGGTATCGTTGAATATGAACGTATCATGCTCGTCGAAATAGTCGAGCACGTTGCGGAAATCCATGTAGACGGGGTTTCCGTTCTCGTCTTTCAAGTCCTTGCCTTTCTTGTCCTTCTGGAACATGTCGATGGTCTTCGACTTCCTGTGCAGAACCATCAGCCTGCACTCGTCGCGGTGGTATGAAGGCTCCAGCGCGACAAGTTCTTCGGGCAGTCTAAATTTGAATTGTGACAGTTTCATATCTCGTGTTTTTTTGTTCTCTTTATTCTTTCATTTTCTCGTCGAGCCACTGTGGGAAATCGTCGAGCGTCACGCAGTTCTCCACTCTCGTGTCGCCCACCCTCGTGCGCCTTAGCGCGGTGAGGAAAGCCCCGCTGCCGAGAGCCTCGCCGATGTCGCGCGCCAACGCCCTGATGTATGTGCCTTTGCCGCACACCACGCGTATCGAGAGCTGCATCGCGTCTTTGTCGAACCCCGTCATTTCTATCTCGTCTACTTGCAGCGTCTTGGCTTTCAGCGGCACGTCCTTTCCCTTGCGCATCAGCTTGTAGGCGCGGTCGCCGTTCACCTTGCAAGCGGAGTATGCCGGCGGCACCTGCTTTATCTCGCCCACGAACTTGGGCAGTGTCTCCTTGATGAGCCTTTCGTCGATGTGCGCCGTGGGGTAGGTGTAGTCCACCGTGTGCTCGCGGTCGTAGCTTGGCGTCGTCGCGCCCAGCTGCAGCGTGGCGGTGTATTCCTTGGTGTGTCCCTGCAGTTCCTCTATGCGCTTGGTGGCTTTGCCGGTACAGAGTATCAGCACCCCCGTGGCGAGGGGGTCGAGCGTGCCGGCGTGTCCCGTCTTCACCCTTTTCACGCCGAGCTTCTGCGATATTAGGTAGCGCACGTGTGCCAGCGCGCCGAAGCTCGACATACGGTAGGGCTTGTCGATGCAGATTATCTCCCCTGCGTTGAAGTCCGTCATCCTATATATATAATAAGGTGTGAAACTTTAAAGCAGCGAGAACGCTATCGTGGCGGCTCCTGCCAAGGCGCAGTACACGCCGAAATATATCAGCTTGCCCTTCTTCACGATGTTTATCATCCACTTGCACGCCAGGCATCCGCTGACGAACGCCGCCACGAAGCCCACGATGAGGGGCAGTGCGGCGGTGTCGCCGGGCAGGTCTTCGCCCTTCATTATCTTCATCGCGTCGAGCAGTGCCTCGCCGAGAATCGGCGGTATCACCATGAGGAACGAGAACTGCGCCATCGACGATTTCTTGTTGCCGAGCATCAGGCCCGTGGCGATGGTTGTGCCGGAGCGCGACAGTCCCGGGAGCACTGCCACTGCCTGTGACAGTCCGATGATGAATGCGTCCCTCAGGCTTATCCTCTCCTTCTGGCGCGGCTTGGCGTAGTAGGAGAACGTGAGGAGCAGAGCCGTGAGGATGAGGCAGCAGCCCACAACGAGCAGTCCCGACCCGAACACCTCTTCCACCTTGTCCTTGAAGAACACGCCCACGATGCCCACGGGAATCATCGACACTATGATGTTGAGGAAATACTTTGTCTCCTCGTTCATTTTGCGTTTGAACAGTCCCTTGAAAATCCAGTCGATTTCCTTCCACAGCACCACGAGCGTGCTGAGAACCGTCGCCACATGAACCAGTATCGTGAACGTGAGGTTAGCCTCCGCGTCGATGCCGAAGAGAGCCGCCCCGATGGCGAGGTGGCCGCTGCTGCTCACGGGCAGGTATTCCGTCAAGCCCTGTATCAGTCCCAGAATGAGTGCCTCTATCCAGCTCATTCCTTGCCTCCTTTCGGCTTACGGATGATACCGGCGATGAGCGACACGAAGCCCACGAAGCATACCACGGGGGCAACCTTGATTCTCATTGTGCTGAATATTTCGGGGTTATACGTGTGTTCGTCGGAACCCGGTCCGCTCATAAGGATAAAGCCTATAACCACGATAACCATGCTCACCGCAATCATTATGAAGTTGGTGCGGTCGAACGCCAAATTTCTCTTGTCCATAATCTATATGTTGTTTTTCGATTTTCTTGTTAATCCAATATCCGGTTTCCCCGATTTTTCAATTTTTCAATCTTTAAATCTTATACAGGTCGCTTGCCTTCATCCTCAGGAACCTGTTCACCGAGAACCACGAGCACACCCATGTTAGCAGCAGTCCGAAGAGCAGCACCGCCCCTCCGGTTATCGCCATCGTCTCCCATGTCACCACGTTCGTCACGTCAGGCTCGTAGCAGTACAGGGCGTAAACGCCCCCGGCGAGGATGCCGTCGGCTATCACCGCGGCGAGCAGTCCCAGAACCACGGCGTTGCGCACGAACGGGCCGCGGATGAAGCCCCACGACGCGCCCACGAGTTTCATGGTGCGAATGGTGAAGCGGCGGGCGTACATGCCCAGGCGCACGGTGTTGTTGATGAGCGAGAACGACACGAAGGCGAGCAGCGCGGCAACCACGAGCAACGCCATATTGATGCGCTGCAAGTTGTCGTTCACGCTGTTCATAAGGTCCTGCGGATAAGTGATGTCCGTCACCTTGCGGTTGGTTTTCAGCTGTCGGGAAATCCATTTCAGCGAGTCGGTGTTGGCATACTGCGCCTTCAGCTGTATCTCCATGGAACCCACGAAGGGGTTTGCCCCGATGAACTCACTGGGGTCTGTTCCCATGGCGGCGGTCTGCTCCTTGAGCACCTGTTCCTTGCTGATATACTCCACCTTATTTATATACGGCAGTCTGCGCAGTTCCCCGGCGAGCGTCTTCGCCTCGGGGTTGCTCATGTCGGCACTAAGCACCATGGTTACGGTGAGGTTTTCCTTCACGTACGCCGAAAGGTTCTGCGCCGTAAGCACGGAGAACACCACCATACCGAGCAAAACAAGCACCATAGCCGTGCTTATACATAAGGTAACTGCCTGCAGCCTGTGTCGGCTGCCGGTCTTTCTGTGTTTTCTTGTCATTTTGCAAAATGGTTGTAAAAACCCGAATTTTCTGCAAAGATAATAGAAATCGCGTGCAACACAAAATTTGCGGCTTCAAGAATTGTATTTTTAGGTTTATTTGGGGCTTTGAGGCGATTGACGGTCTCAGCATTATCTGACAAAAAATCCCGGCGGACACTGAATGTCGCCGGGTTATTCCTGTTATCGCCGTTTTATTTCAGTTTTCGCTGACGAACTGCCTCACCCTCTTTATCTGTATGCCGTAGTTGAAGCTCTGCGTCCCCGTCACGCCGGCGAAGTTCACCGCCACGAGCTTCGCCTTGTCGTTCACCACCGGACTGCCGCTCGAACCGGGCAGACTCGGTATCGTGTACATTATCTTGTTGTTGTCCGATTTCTGCGAGATGGTGCCGCTCGTAATCTGCGCCTTGATGCCCTGCGAGGTGTTTGAGAGGCTGAACCCGGCGTTGAAGCCCAACATATAGAGCTTTTGGTCGGTCTTCAACTCGTCGTCGGACGATGAACCGAACAGGTCTTTCAGCTTGTCGGAGAAGCCCTTTTCCTCTTCCGAAACCTCAAACACGTATTTGTCGCTGGGGGTCCGCTTGTCCTTCAGCTGTATCATCGCCAGGTCGATGTCTTCCTTGTCCGACTTTGCCACGACTACGCAGGGGATGAAGTCCGAAACCTTCGTCACGAACGTGTTGTTGTATGCGATGCCGATCTCGCACACCGCCTCCACCTTCAGTTCGCTCAGGTCCATCGACTTTATGTTGTCCTTTATCTCCGAGTCGGCGTTGTAAGCCTCTTTCAGTTCCGCCTGTTGCGACTCGATTTCCTGCAATTTCTCCTGGTCCACGTAGTAAGTGCCGTAATACTCGTTATACGAATAGCACTCGCTCTTTGCCGCTTCGAGCTGGTCGTATCTCTCCGACAGGGTGTTCATTTCCGCGTTCACCATTTGCGTAAGGTATTCCAACAGCGACCTCACCGATTTCTTGGTGTCCGACAGCGTTATCGCCGGGTCTGCCACATGGCGGTTGGTCAGGATCTTGCCGTCTTTCGACACAAAGAACCCCGTCCCCGTTATCATTTTCCTGTTCTTCTGTATTTCCTTCAGGTCTGTCGTGAACCCGTCGAGTTCTCCGTTGTCGTCAAGCCCGGTGAAATACCACGCCTTGCCTGTGGGCAGTGTGATTTTGTAGTAGAACTGGTTTGCTATCATCACAACCCCCGACCCACATTCCTCCAGGATTTCGTCGGATGTCTTGGTGCCGCCGCATCCCGCCATGATCGTCAGGGCGATAAGCGACAAAAAGAGAACTTTAACTTGCTTCATAAATAATGCTTCCTTTTATATGTATGACTATCAAATGCCGTTTACGACACGATGTCTTCTGCCGACAGTCCCATTATCATTGCTATGCGGTTTATGTCCATCCCTTCGGCAAGCATCGCCTTGGCTATCATCTTCTTTTCCGCACGCGCTTCCGCACGGCCCAGCTCAAGACCTTCTGCACGGCCTCGTTTAAGTCCTTTGGCAAGACCCTGTTTAAGACCGTTGGCTTCACCCTCTGCAAATCCATCCATGTGAGCACCTTCAAGCACGCTGATTGTGTCGCGGTACTTGCGCAGTCCCTCGTCATATTTCCGGCGTTCGTCACGTGACAACTTGCTCACGTCGGCAATCTCCTCAAGTTTCTTGAACACCGCGCTCTTGGCGGCCCAAGGCAGTCT
>CAVHWJ010000056.1:0-5100 GCA_963639565.1 uncultured Prevotella sp.
TTCTGGGTAGGGTGTGCATTTTATGCGGTAACTTTCATATTCGCGTACAAAATCTGCCGAATATATGTCGATAAACGAGTTGCCACCCTTGTAATTGCGTTCCTTCCTGTTTTCCTTTTCAACAAAAAACTGGACGAGTTTAGAGCTGAGGACTTTTGCTATACATTCTTCTTCATTGCCCTTTACTGTCTTTGCCGTGTATTACATGGCACTGATAAACGAGGGCTGTTTAGATATGCTTTCGCCATAGGGTGTTCAATGTCTTGTTTGCTGCTCATCAAATGGTACTATTTCTTCATGTTCGGCAGCATCGCACTGGTGGTGCTTTACATATCTGTTCGACAGAAGACACTATCTGCTCTTTGGGGCGGACTTTTGGGTATAGTTGTGCCAATAATACCTTTTTTGATATATTTTGTTGTTCAGGGAAATCTTGACGCATTTGTATCAGAATATTTTGTGAACACGACATCGACAATGAAATACTCAACCGACATTTCATTGGCGTCATTTATAAAAAGCTATCCGTTGGGTGGACGACGGAATCTCAAATACCTAATTCTTGTAGGCGTTATAATTTTCTGTTGTCGTTATAAGGGTAATTGGTGGCTGTTGTTCGTGCTTGGTTTGTTCTTTGCATTTCTGAACCTCCCCGGATTTGCAGCGCATTATTTTATGACGATACTACCTTTCACAATATTCCTGCTCATTTTTATCTTTGGGTTTGTTCAGAGAAAAGTAAGGTTGCCAAAGGCCGTTCTGTTGCCTCTCGTCTTTATTGGATTGGCTATTTCTACACTTGCAAACGTCCCCAAGGAGCGTATGCGCATCAGTTCTGTTTTGTGCGACAACAAATACCGCCAGTCTTATTATGATGTGTCATGGCTAATGGCAACAGTGAAAAGTCCTAAAGTCATGTTCTATAATATGGATAACGGTGCAGGCGTGCTTGCCGACGCATTGCCTGCATGCAGATATTATGGTCAGCAAATTGGTGCTCCGGATTTTATGCTCGCAGAAAGACAAAAAGCGTTGCATGAAAGGAGGGCGGATTTCATCTTTGTCTCCAACGGTGGAATGGTCAGCCAAAATGAGTTCAAAAGAGTGGCAAAAGAACTCAAACATCTGAACTATGTATATTGCGACACTATACCAGGGGCATATATACCTGGAGTATACTATGCTTACTGCAAAAAAGAACTCTACCGCAAACTTCCTCCTGTCAAGCTCCGCACCATCGACTTGCTGCTCAAGCGAAATCTGCTTTGCAAGGACGAGGATTAGGCAGACGGTAAACGTTCATGCGTGAAAGGTGGGACGATAGCCTCCGTTAAACAAAGGTGAAAAAACGGGCTTGGCAAGCTAAGAGCCGTTAATCGCCGGGGAACGAGTGTTAAAAGAGAAGAAATATGTGTGCCAAAATGACTGTTTAACATACTTTGCTCCTATATTTGCACCCCGAAAACAAAGGCGGTACACCATGTGGAGGGACAGGGGCTTCAGCCTCGCCGCCGCCATTGGGAAACCGCACCGCCGGGACGACAAATAAGGAATACAAACATAAAGATATTAGACATGAAAAGAATTTCAAATCGAATGGCAATGACAGTGGCGGCGATGACACTCGCCGCCGCAGCACCCCTGACACCCGTGAGCATCATGGCCGCCGTGCCTAACCAGGCGGTAGACCTGACATACGCCGCAGAGAAGGCGCTGCCCTCAGTGGTACACATCAAGTTTTTGCAGAACAGCAAGATACAGACGGTGGACGTGCAGTCGGACCCGTTCGGCGATTTCTTCGACCCGTTCGGTTTCTTCGGCAACCCCAACAACGGCAACGGCGGAACGCAGAAGCGCAAGGTGCAGACCCCCAAGAAAGAGGGTGCCGGTTCGGGAGTGATAATCTCCACCGACGGTTATATCGTGACCAACAACCACGTGGTGGAAGGTGCTGACGAACTCACCGTGACGCTCAACGACAACAAGGAATACTCGGCGCGCATCATCGGCACTGACAAGACCACCGACCTCGCGCTCATCAAGATCAGCGCGAGCAACCTGCCCGCACTGCCCATTGGCGACAGCGACAAGCTGAAGGTGGGAGAGTGGGTGCTCGCCGTGGGCAATCCCTTTAATCTGAACTCCACTGTCACCGCTGGCATCGTGAGTGCAAAGGCGCGTTCGCTCGGCGCCAACGGCATAGAGTCGTTCATCCAGACCGACGCCGCCATCAACGCCGGCAACTCGGGCGGTGCGCTCGTAAACACCAAGGGCGAACTGGTGGGCATCAACGCCATGCTCTATTCGCAGACCGGCAGTTACAGCGGCTACGGCTTCGCCATACCGACCACTATAATGAACAAGGTGGTGGACGACCTGAAGAAATACGGCATCGTGCAGCGCGGTCTGCTCGGCATCCTGGGCATGAACGTGAACAACTACTTTGACCAGCAGAAGGAGCAGGGCAAGGACGTGGACCTCGGCACGATGGAGGGTATCTATATCAAGAAGGTGGAAGACGGCAGTTCCGCATCGGAGGCCGGACTGAAAGAGGGCGACGTGATAACCGCCATCGACGGCAAGAAGGTGACGAAGAACAGTGAGCTGCAGGAATACCTCGTGAACAAGCGTCCGGGCGACAAGGTTACGGTGACTTACCTCCGCAAGAAAGTAAAGAAGACCGTCTCCCTCACGCTCAAGAACGAGCAGGGCAACACGGGCATCGTGAAGGACGCCGACCTCGACGTGCTCGGCGGAACGTTCCGTCCCGTGACCGACCAGGAGAAGAAGGACATGAACATCGCCTACGGACTTGTGGTGACGAAGGTGAACAGCGGCGCGCTCAAAGACGCTGCGGTTTACAAGGGCTTCATCATCCAACAGGCCAACGACGCCCCGATGAAGACGCTCAACGACTTGCAGAAGGCCGTGAAGGAGGCTTCGACAAGCAAAGACCCCGTGCTCATCCTGAAGGGCGTTTCGCCCACCGGCAAGAAAGCGTATTTCGCAGTGATGCTTGACAAGCAGTAGAAATTTGCGCCCAAAGGAAAAATTGCAAAAGCCTGTGGTTCCCATAAAGCGCAATGAAAAAATAACAGAGACCGCATACCCTCGTGCCGGGCAAAACCGGAGGGGGCGTGCGGTCTTTTTTGAACATGAATTACCGTGAATTTCCCATGAATTTTCATGAATTTATTTTTGGTGCAGTTGATGTCTGTCTTTTTGAATAAACATTAAATGCGCCAGTTTCGTCAATTTGTGGGGGGATTAATTGCAGGATATAATTATTTTCAGTAGATTTGCAATCGGTATAATACGCCTTTGCGGCAAACAATTAAACTTATATTCTATGCGACAACTGAAAATCACAAAATCCATAACCAACCGGGAGAGTCAGTCGCTCGACAAGTATCTGCAGGAAATAGGACACGAGGAACTCCTCAGTCCGGAGCAGGAGGTGGAACTCGCGCAGCGCATCCGGAAGGGCGACCGCAAGGCCCTCGAAAGACTGACAAAGGCAAATTTGAGGTTTGTCGTCTCCGTGGCGAAGCAATACCAGAACCAGGGCCTCAGTCTGCCAGACCTCATCAACGAGGGCAACGTGGGGCTGATAAAGGCCGCCGAGAAATTCGACGAGACGCGCGGTTTCAAGTTCATATCCTACGCCGTGTGGTGGATACGCCAGAGCATCCTCCAGGCCATAGCCGAGCAGAGCCGCATCGTGAGGCTTCCGCTCAACCAGGTGGGTTCGATGAACAAGGTGAACAAGGCCCTGAACAAGTTTGAGCAGGAGAACGAGCGGCGCGCGAGCCTCGACGAACTGGCGGAGAGGGTGGACTTGCCGGAGCACAAGATAGCCGAGGCGTTGAAGACCAACGGACGGCACGTGTCGATGGACGCGCCCTTCAGCGACGGCGAGGACGGCAGCCTCATCGACGTGATGCCCAACGGCGATTCGCCCGACCCCGACAACTCCCTCGTGCTCGAGTCGCTGAGGGACGAGATAAAGCGCGCACTGCAAACCCTCAACGAGAGGGAGCGGAAAGTGGTGGAGGCGTTCTTCGGCATCGACCAGCCCGAGAAGACGCTTGAGGAAATCGGCGAGGAATATGGACTGACCCGTGAACGCGTGAGGCAGATAAAGGAAAAGGCCATACGGCGGCTGAGGCACGGCACACAGAACAAGATGCTAAAGTCGTTCCTCGGGAGCTGAAAAAACAGGAAACAGATACGGACAGAATACAAATACAGAACAAAAAAGACATGAAGCTATACAAATCGTTTGTGGCGGTGATGATGATTGCCGCAGTGTGTTTCGTCGCCACGGCGACGGCAAAGGACAAGAAAGTAAAGAAGATGTACCTCTTCGGCGTGGCCACGTCGTTCAACGACTCCACCGCCTATTTCACGCCCATACAGAGCGTGGACTCCGTGGCGTTGGCCGGGAAGACAGGGCAACTCTCCGACAAGCGCGAATACTCACTCCAGCTGAAAGGGTATTTTCAGGACAGGGGCGACGCCAACCGCACCTGCGCCACGTTTAATTCCACCAACCTGAAGAAACTGCAGAAGACATACCAGGCGCTCCGCCAGAAATACGTGAAGAAATACAACGTTATCGTGAAGGACATCGACGGGGCTGACTTCCAGTACACCCGGGTGGTAACGTCGGAATAGCATGGCGGCAGATAAATCCATGTTCTTCAGCGTGGCGGAACTCACTATGGAGGTGGTCTTCGCCGGCGGCGAGAGCCAAAACGGCGTGGGATTGATACGGTCGTTCCTGCCTTTCCGCACAGGCGGACGTGGAGGGGGCGACAGTTTCCTTTTCCGCCTCACCGTGGACGACACGCTGAAGCCGCGCAGGGACAACCGCGAGAGGGTGGGGACTTTCGACACCGGCAACGGCGACACCACCGTGGACCGCTTCCCCGATGGCGGTTACCAGTATATCATAAAAGACATCGCCGGCAGGAGCTGCTGTTTGTTGCAGGCCGACAAGGAGTTCGCCGACTGCCGCTGCGCCCTCAACGGCGATTTCGACATGAGGCAGTACGGACTCAACAACGCCCTTATCCTCGTCTTCGCCTTTGCCGGGTG
>CAVHWJ010000056.1:5392-12632 GCA_963639565.1 uncultured Prevotella sp.
ATGCCCCCGATACACGCCTTCGCCACGCTGCTCACCGCCTGTTCGTCGATGAAATGGGACAGCGGCATATACAACGCCATTTGCGACACCGTGACCCGGGTGGTGGAGAAGATACCAGTCTACACCCTGTATTGTCTGCCCGACCGCGAGTCCGCCATTGTGTGCCATGATGCGATAGCCAAGTAGACCTGTGAAAAACAAGATGCCTTTGAATGTTTTGGATAAAGGTATGGAAAATGACAAAAGACATATAAAGGAAAAGCTCTTTCCCAACGCCGAACTGATACCGGCAATAGTGAAACTCCTCGACGAGGGGCATACCGTCACCCTGCCGCTCCACGGCTACAGTATGCGGCCTTTTCTGGAAGACGGCAGGGACAAGGCTCTGCTCCGCAAGGCGCGCAACCCGAAAGTGGGAGACCCTGTACTCGCCGAGGTGGGGCAGGGGAATTTCGTGCTCCACCGCATAGTGAAGATTACGGGCGACGACGTGGTGTTGCGCGGCGACGGCAACATCGGCGTGGAGCGTTGCCGCCTGTCCGACGTGAAAGGCGAGGTGATAGGCTTCTACCGCAAGGGCAGGACAACCCTCGACAAGACCAACGGCATGAAATGGCGCGTCTACTCGCTGCTCTGGACATCGCTCCTCCCCGTGAGGCGTTATCTGCTCGCCGTTTACAGGAGGGTGTTTGTGTGATGAAAGGATTACGGGATTATCATTTTCTGGTGTCGGCGATACTTGCCGGTATTCAGGTCGCGCTTGCAATCTGCTTTTTCCCCAATACCGCTGTGGCGCAGACGAAGCGAGCATTGGTTGTAGGTATATCTCAGTACCCCCACACGGACAATGACACTTGGGGGGAGATTCACGGCGCGAACGACGCGGAACTGATAATTCCGGTATTGAAGAAACAAGGTTTCAGCATCGTAAAGATACTCAATAAGTCAGCCACGGCAAAGAGGATAAGGAAAGGGCTTGACGACATGGTTTCCTCCTGCAAGAAGGGTGATGTGGTTTATATCCATTTCTCATGTCACGGTCAGCCGTATGAGGACTTGGACGGCGACGAGGATGACGGTTGGGATGAAGCCGTAGTACCTTACGACGCTCCGATGGTCTACCGCAAAGGAAAATATGAAGGCACAAACCATATCATTGACGATGAACTCCATGGTTATTTCCAAAGGCTGAGGAAGAAGGTGGGCAGCAGCGGATTTGTATGTGTCGTTATCGACGCTTGTCACTCCGGCGGAGCGTCACGTGGCGAGGATGACACGGAAGAAGATGATGATGAAATGTACGTGCGCGGCACAAAGAGAGGGTTCAGTCCGAGGGGCAGGGAATTCCGTCCGAGGATAAACTCGAAGGGGCATTTCCTGATACCGCAAGAGGCAGGGCTTGCAGACATTGTAGTGTTGGAAGCGTGCCGGTCGTACCAGTCAAATTACGAGATAAAGCAGTCGGGGAAATACTACGGTCCGTTGTCATACTATCTGAGCCGTGTCCTGTCAAAACGTCCCCTTTCACGGGGCATGGCCTTTGTATTGGAAACAAAGAAGCTGATGGATGCCGACAGGAGGCTGACACGGCAGAACATGGTTTATGAAACGAGCATGAATACGAACGCAACAGACAGATATGGAAAATTTTGACATACCGCATACACGGCGCAAACTCAACGCATTCGCCGCCGAACAGTGGGACAAGACTCTCGCTTTCCTGCAAGGGTCGTTCTCGCTGTCGTGTTCCGACTGCGAGGACGTGTTTCAGGAGGCTTTCATCGTGCTGCACAAAAAGGTGACTGACGGTGAACTCGCACTGACCTCTTCGCTGTCCACATTCTTCTTGGGGATATGCAAGAACAAGGTGCATGAAAAGCTGCGCGCCAACGGCAGGAAAGAACTGAATATCATCGACGAGTTCCCGCAGGCCGCCAAGGACGAGTTTGAGGACGAACGCATAGACCGCATACTGGCACTGGAGAACGACACGGAACAGGTGGAGGCGAGGAAAGAGGCGATTGTAAGGGAAATCGTTTCGGAACTGCCGTCGCCGTGCGACAAAATCCTGTGGGGATTCTACCGCGACGGTCTCTCCATGAAGACACTCGCGGTGATGCACAATTACGGGAGCGAGGGGTCTGTGAAGGTGACGAAACACCGGTGTACGGAGAAATTCAAGACCCGCTTTCTGGAAATAACAAAACGTTTCTTTGACTAAAAACTCACGACTTATGCTAAAGGAATTAAATGTGATAGCCCCGACGCTTTTTCACGACGACGACCGTATCATCGCCTACCTGAAAGGGCAGATGCCGGAAGGAGAGGCGGAAAAGTTTCTGAAGGAGTTGGAAAGCAACGCAGAACTTAGGGAGGAGGCCGTGGCAATCGCCAGGCTTGTGAAAGGCTTGAAAGAGGTGGGGAGGGAAAAGGACCGCGGTGTGATTGACGCTTTCCTTGCTTCTGACAAATTTGATGTGGAGAATGTCGTGAGGGAGACATTAGGTGTGCCTGTGCAATTGGAATACCAAGACTACGCTTTGCCGGAAATTCAGTCGGAATCCTCGCCGGTTGGTGTGGAAGAAGAAAATGTGGAAGAAGAAAAACAGGTGTCGGCAATGTCCCGGCGGAAAAGGTCTTATGGAAAATGGTTGTCTGTCGCCGCGTCGCTTGTGTTCATCGTTTGGGTCGGAGTGGAATATGGTATGTACAGGACTACAACGGGTCTCGGCGAACAGTACGGCAGCGAATTTACATCGTCGTCGGTTGTCCGCGGAACGGACGCACAGTCGGAAGCGTCAAGGAAACTGGCTAAACTCTTCGGTAACGTAAAGCATAACAAAAACATCGGTGAAACCATTCACGAACTGTCCCTCTGCTGGGAACTTTCCACCATGGAAACCTACAACGACTACACCGACTGCTCCGCCGAAATCGGTTGGAACCTCGCCATTGCCTGTCTGAAAGACAACGACAAGGATGGAGCGAGAAAGGTGTTGCAAAGGTTGGTAAAGACAACTGAGGACGGTTCGGCAATCAACCGTAAGGCAAGGGAACTGTTGGGGAAATTGTAGAGGACTTGAATTGATGATGTTTTTGGAAGTGCGTGATAACGTATTATTTTACAACCTGTCAAACTAATATGTAGTCAAATGAAGAAATTGCTTGTGACGATACTGTGTTTCTGCGCGATACCTGTCTGCGCTGGACAAAACGACGATGATTTGTCAAAGAAGATAAAGTCTGGTAGCCTGTCTTACGAGGAGTGCGTTCCTCTTCTGAACACGGAATCTTTGCCGGACGTTATCCCTTCGCTGCTAAATCTTAAACAGCAGTATGAACAGGCGGACCGCTATGACGGGGCTACCTATTTCGGTATAGTGCTGGCTTTGAACAACTACTATATTGCCGTTGGGGATTTCGCTTCGTCGAGAAAACTGATTGAAGAGGCTGGAAACACTTTCAGCAAAAGAGAAGCTGAACCGAACAACGAATATGTACGCAGTCTGTTATGTTGCCGGGGACAGCTCGAAGTGATGCTCACCAATTATAAGGATGCCCTGAAGTATCTCCTTCTTGCCCAGAAATATTTTGAAGAGAAAAACGACCGCAGCGACCCCTATATTGTCACGATGATGAATATTTCGTTGGCATACCAAAATCTCGATGACTTGCCTTCCGCCCAGACATACATGGATGAGGGCATAGCGCAATTTGAGAAAGCGCATGGGAGTGTATACGAGATAAGGGATGAGGCGCAGCTTATTGTCTTGAACAACTATGCCTTTCTGAACGTTGCCACAGGACGTTATGCATTGGCTGAAAAATGCTTCAAGGCTGTCATCAACCGCAGTCGCAACACCCCAGCCTCACAAGAGGCGTATATCCTTGCCAGCAACAATCTTGCGTGGATGTATATGAGACAGGGCAGATGGAGCGAGGCGGCAAACCTCCTGAAAGACCTTAGCGGAAACAGTGAGCGAAATTATTTGGTGGCACAAAATAAGGCAGTCTGTTATATGTTCTTGAAAGACTATCCGTCGGCGGTAGCCGCTGTTCAGGAAATGAACCGGTATTCGCTGACTAACACGGCAAACCTCTTTTCGCACTTTACCGGAATAGAGAGAGAAAACTACTGGTCTGAAATTTCAGGGGAACTTATATACATAAACAATCTCATAGCATACCATTCTTGCGACAACCGGGCGGTTTCCGTGGCGTATGACAATACATTGTTCTGCAAGAACTTGCTTGTCAATTCATCGAGGCTGATAGACCGTTTTGTGGAATCGTCGAACGATGCCGGACTCAAAAAGAAATTTGCGGATTACAATGATTTGAAGAGCCAGTTGGCGTACAAGTCAAAAACGGAGATGTCAAGGGATTCTTTGGCAAGCAAAATCGTAGATACAGAAAGGAGCATCTTGGATTCTGCCGGCAATTTCGGTCAATGGCTCAGGGATGAGGCAAAGAAATGGAAGGATGTGCAAGCGGCGTTGGGCAAGGATGAAATAGCGATAGATTTCTGTTATGCGCCGCGGATGTACAAATATCCCGACGTGCAGCCGTATTACGGGGCTTTCATCATAAGGAGGGACTTTGACTCTCCCAAACTTGTGTCTTTGGAGAAAGTCGATGTCGTTGAGGGAGTTTTGGACTGTGAAAACCGGGATGAGGTGTTCGTCAATGAACTGTATTCGCAGGACAAGTCTTCTGCCCTCTATACAATGCTGTGGGACAAACTCCGTCCTTATCTGAATGGCATAAAGACCGTTTATTATTCCCCTGCCGGGGCTTTGTCAAATGTCAATTTCGACGTGTTGCAATCGAAAGACGGAAAGATGCTCAATGACGAATACAATATGCGCCGTGTGTCTTCAACCGCTTCTGTCGCGGATGTGAAAGCATACGGTCAGGCTTTTCACGACGCGGTGTTGTACGGCAATGTGAAATATGATGAGGCGGCAACCGGCATGGCTGATGCCAGTGCGGCATACGGCAGTTTCACAGGTACGGCAATAAACCATGAATTGGCTCTTCGCTCCGAAAACGACAGGAGTAAATGGGGCGCGATACCTTCGACAAAAACGGAGATAGACAGTATCGGGGCAATGCTTTCACGCAAGGGGGTAAAGGTGTCGGCGTTTGAAGGGAGTTCGGCAAACGAAGAGTCGTTTAAGGCGTTGAGCGGAAACTCGCCGGAGATAATCCATCTCGCGACACACGGCTTCGTGATTGACACGCCGAAGAGGGCGGAAGGAAACAAGTTCGTAGCCTCAACCTCTGTGTATTCACCCAAAGACTCTTATATGATGTGGACGGGGCTGATGCTCGCCGGGGGAAACAACATTTGGCAGGGAAACTTTAACCTGAAGAATGTGGAGGACGGTATTCTCACTGCCGATGAGATTTCGCGTCTGGATTTGGGCAACACAAAACTCGTGGTGCTGTCGGCCTGTGAAACCGCAAGGGGTAAGATAGACCCGGTGGATGGTGTCTACGGTCTGCAACGAGCCTTTAAAATGGCGGGTGCCGGGACTGTCGTGATGTCGCTGTGGAAAGTGCAGGACGATGCCACGTCAATGCTGATGACGCGGTTCTACAAGTATCTCACCGACGGTGTGGAGAAGCACAAGGCGTTGTGGAAGGCGATGATGGATGTAAGGGAGAAATATAAAGACCCGTATTATTGGGCAGGATTTGTGATGCTTGATTAATTTCTCAGCACTTTTTTCGTTTTTTGTGTTAACCTTTATGATGCCGCGGTCATAAAGGGTATAAACTAATAAATAACGAAAAAACGATATTATGAGAAAAGTATTCGGAATCCTGTTTGTAGTGTTTGCCATAGTTTCCCTGCCCAGTATTTTTGATACCACTGGCGCGGATGTACTTGATACCAGCGACACTGGTGTTTTTATTGGCCATATTTTGGCGTGGTTGGCGTTGAGTGTCATACCGGCTTATTTTCTGCTCTGCAATGTGGGGAAGAAGGAAGACCGCGAGAATGGTGATAGCCAGAAAGAAGAATGTGGAAAAGAAGACATAGTGAAACCTAAACAGTCATTCATTAAAAAGTTTTTCAAGGCTTTGCTTTATGGAGTAGGGCTTTTGTTCCTTTTTGCTGCGATATTGGGGCAGATTTTGAAGTTTACAAGGCGGCCCTCTTTACAAAAGAAAAAAA
Organism: uncultured Prevotella sp.; assembly: GCA_963639565.1. Lineage (GTDB taxonomy): Bacteria > Bacteroidota > Bacteroidia > Bacteroidales > Bacteroidaceae > Prevotella. Next base: position 11,577 of record CAVHWJ010000056.1, read on the forward strand.
CGGAAACTGCTGTGTCAATCCTGCCTTTTTTGGGAAATGACAATCAAAAAGCCACTTTTGCAAGGATGATAGAGCAGGCCGACAGAGGCTGTCCTATTGAATTAGACAAAGGGTCTATTACAGGCATAAAGTTGGAAAACGGTTATGTCACTTATTACCTCGCTTATGATTCGGATTTCACCAATATTCTGGGTAAAATAGATGATGAGCGGAAAGTAAAGGAAGGCATACTGATGAGTCTGCTTTGTCTTAACGCACAGGATGACAATCGGGGAGACATCCTTATGGATGAGCTTGTCAAATATGGATATGGCATAAAGTATATCGTTACAGAATCTTCCATAGGGCGGTTTGAGTTCAGTGCTACTTCCGACGAAATCCAGGAGTTGAGGGGAAAATACCGTTCCAATCCCCACGAGGCTCTTTACAACCTGTTGTGTTTAAGTGTTGAAGCGGAAAGGTCTTCCCTGCCCATGGAAATAGGTGAAGGTTTGACGCTGACAGATTACAGCCTGGAGGGTGAGAACATAGTTGCCCATACTCAGTTTGATGATGAACTCTACTCAGTAGACGAAATATCCGCGAACATGAAATTGCTCAAAGGGAACATACTTGATGAGGTGTTAAGCGATCCGTCTGTCAAAGCATGGCTTGGTTTATGCAAGGTCAGCCATTCTGGTCTGAAATTCATTTATACAGGCAAAAAATCCCATAAATCCGTAGAACTTTTAATATCAAGCGACGAAATACGGCAAAACGTGCAGACACCATCGCAGTTGAACTTTCGATAAAATAAAATCAGATGAAACAGCTTTTATTATTTCTCTTTTCATTCATCGGTCTTGCCAGTATGGCACAGAACCGCTCAGAGACCTATAACTACAAGCGTGGCGTTGAGGCTGTGCAAAACCAAAAAGCCGAGGAGGCTTTGGATTTCTTTGATAAGGATGTCACGGAAAATCCCAAGAACGGCTATTCCTATTCATGGATGGCATGGCTGTTCCTCAATAAAAAAGACTACGGAAGGGCTTTGACGGCAGCTGACTTTGCCATTAA
>CAVHWJ010000057.1:0-12457 GCA_963639565.1 uncultured Prevotella sp.
AAATGATAGATTTCCACAAGTTTCAAGCACTTTTTCTTTGAAGCTATGCCTATAAACGCTAACTTTGTGTTGTCAATCAAATGAAAAAGGCGATGCTTGTCAATTGGCATCCGTTCCGAAATATACCTAAACTTTGTTATTGCGTGTTTCTGAAAATATTGCTTACTTTGCATTTTGAATAATAAATAATGAGGAGTTATGAAAAGTCAGAAATTGTATGAGGCTGATGACAAGCTGATTTCACTGATAAAAGACAACTACAACGTGTTGCAGAGTCTCGGCGCATTCGGCATCAACCTCGGGTTCGGCGACAAGACGGTGAAAGAGGTGTGCGAGATGCAGAACGTGGACACATACACATTTCTTGCTATCGTGAACCTTTCCATCAACGGCTACAAGAGTTTCGACGATTTCGCGCGGATCTCCATCCCCACGCTGATGCACTACCTCCATGCCAGCCACGAGTATTACCTCGGTTTCCAGCTGCCCTTTATCCGCAAGGAACTCATCGACGCGCTCGACGAGAACGACAACCTGGCGAGGCTCATCATAAAGCTCTACGACGAATACGCCAGCGAGATAAACAAGCACATGAAATACGAGGAGAAATTCCTCTTCCCGTATATCGAGTCGCTCCTCGGCGGCAACCCCACGAAGAACTACGACATCGAGACGTTCTCGAAGCACCACGGACAGACGGACCAGAAGCTGAAGGAACTCAAGAACATCATCATCAAATACCTGCCCAGCGACGGTCTGCACAACAACCAGCTCTCCGCCACGCTCTGCGACATCTACAACAACGAGGAGTGGCTCGCGAGACACGCCGACGTGGAGGAGCAGATAATGATTCCGGCGATACGCTCCCTGGAGCGCAAGTCAAAGCAGAGCGACGTGTCGGCGAAGATTTCAAACATGCTGAACAAGAACGCCAACGCCGGCGACGCGTTGAGCGAGAGGGAGAAAGACGTGATTATCAGTCTGGTGCAGGGAATGACAAACAAGGAAATCGCCAGCCACCTGTGCATTGCCCCCAACACGGTGATTACCCACCGCCGCAACATAGCCCGGAAACTTCAGATACACACCCCCGCCGGACTTACCATTTACGCCATAGTGAACAACCTTGTGGACATTTCCTCCGTGCAGATATAATTTGTCCTGCCGCGGATTTATCGCAAAAGGCAACCCGAACCGCTTAACCGAAAAGGTTTCTCAGAGCCTCTTCCACTTTCCTTACGGGAATGAGGTTGATGGAGAGAACCTTTCCCTTGAACGCCTGTAAGTTCTGCCGCGGTATTATAATATTGGTGAAGCCCAGTTTCTGCGCTTCGCTCACGCGCTGCTCAATCCTGCTCACGGGGCGCACTTCGCCGCTCAACCCCACCTCGCCAGCCATGCACCAGCCTGTTTCAATGGGCGTGTCCACGTTGCTCGACAGCACGGCGGCGATAACGCTCAAGTCCATTGCCAAGTCCGTGACCCTCAGTCCGCCGGCAATGTTTATGAACACGTCCTTTTGGATAAGTTTGAACCCCACGCGCTTTTCGAGCACGGCGAGCAGCATATTGAGCCGCCGCTGGTCGAAACCGGTAGCCGACCGCTGCGGTGTGCCGTATGCCGCCGTGGAGACCAAAGCCTGTGTCTCAACGAGGAACGGCCGCACGCCTTCTATGGCGGATGATATGGCGATGCCGCTCAGTCCCTCGTGGTCGTTGCTAAGGAGCAGTTCCGAGGGGTTGCTCACGGGGCGCAGTCCGTTTTGACGCATCTCGTAGATGCCCAATTCCGAAGTGCTCCCGAACCTGTTTTTTATGGAGCGCAGGATGCGGTACATATAATGCTGGTCGCCCTCAAACTGTATCACCGTGTCCACGATGTGCTCCAAAATCTTCGGTCCCGCCAAAGTTCCCTCCTTATTAATATGACCTATCAGTATCACCGGCGTGCCTGTCGTCTTGGCGAACCGCAGCAGTTGCGAGGCGCACTCCCTCACCTGTGTCACGCTGCCCGGCGAGGAGTCCACTTCGGCGGTGCTGATAGTCTGGATAGAGTCTATTACCACCATTTCCGGCGCGGTGTCCTTGATACAGGCGAAGATGTTTTCGAGCGAGGTCTCGCAGAGAATCAGGCAGTTGTCGTTGGCGTTCTCGTTTATCCTCATCGCCCTCATCTTCAGCTGGTGAGCGCTCTCCTCGCCGCTCACGTAGAGTATCTTGCGCTTCATCTGCAACACCGTTTGCAGCGACAGCGTGCTCTTGCCTATGCCAGGTTCGCCGCCGAGCAGAGTTATCGAACCCTTGACGAGACCGCCGCCCAAGACGCGGTTCAGCTCGTCGTCGCCCATGTCGATGCGCGGCTCGTCTTGGTTCGCTATGTCTTTTAGCAACAACGCGCGCCGTCCGCCAATCGTCTTTTTCCCTGCGGCAGGGGCGAACGCCGCGCTCTCCGCCGCCACGCGCAGTTCCTTAAAGGTGTTCCACTCTCCGCACTGCGGACATTTGCCTATCCATTTGGCGGATTCCTGTCCGCAGTTGCTGCATACATATACTGTCTTGTCTTTTGCCATAGTGCGTAGATAAGTCGTTTGAAACGGGTTGTCGATATACAAAAGTAGTGATATTTTTCCTTGGAACAAAATAAAACATTATCTTTGTATTGATTTACGGGAACGCCGTTCCCGGATGTTCTAAATGACAAGGATGAAACGTTTTTTATATGTGGCTTGCGCCCTGCTTTGCCTCGCCCTCTGCGGCTGCTCCGGCGGCACGGGCGGCACGGGACGCAAGACGAAAGAAGAGATACAGAAGGAGCGGACTGCCGATTCGCTAGCGCTGAAGGTGGGCGTGATGCAGAGGATTGACTGTCTGCCGGCTTTCGTGGCGAGAGACGGGGGCGTTTTCGACTCGCTCGGCGTGGACGTGCGCCTTTATCCCTACACCTCGATGCTCGACTACGACAAGTCGATGGAACGCGCACGGCTCGACGGCGTTTTCTCTGACGCGAAGCATCTTGAGTATCTCAACGCGACGACGAAACTCGCCCTGCGCACGGAGAAGACCTTTGATATGCAGTGGAAACTCGTGGCAAACCGCAAGGCGAGGGTGAGGAAATTAGGGCAGTTCACCGACAAGATGATTGCCATGTCGCGCTGCTCCGTCACGGATTTCCTGTGCGACAGGGTGACTGACAGCGCGAGGATTGACAAAGACCGCCTGTTCCGAATACAGGTGAACGACCTTGACTTGCGGCTGAAAATGCTCCTCAACAACGAAATCGACGCGGCGTGGCTGCCCGAACCTCAGGCTTCGGTGGCGGTGAGGCGCGGCTGCAACGTGCTGATGGAGAGCGGGGCGCGGGGCGAGCGTTTCGCCGTGCTTGCGTTCACGGGGCGGTCGTATACCGACAGCCGCAGGAAGAGACAGATTGAATTGTTCGTAAAGGCGTATGGCATTGCCGCCGCGAAAATCGACAAGGGCGGCGGCGAATACAGAAAAAGCCTTTTGAAACATTACTTTAAATACTAAAATCTTTAATATACGAGATTGAAAACCATGGATAATGGCTTGAAACTGTTCACACGGGCGTTGCGCCTTATAGCAGATAAGGACTTGCCGGCCGCTCTCAGCGTGATGCTGCCTTACGCGGAAAGTCACCCCTACGTACACTACACCGAGGACTTGAAAGGCATCGACGATAATTTCCGCCTTATGGTTCACTATATGGAGAACGGCAACGCCGACCCGATGCGCGGCGCGATGTACGGCGATATGCTCTCGCGCCTCGAAAGGGTGGTGAGGAACATGAGGGCTGACTACCGCCGCCGCAACGTCGATTTCTACAAGGATGCCTTTGCCCGCGCCGGGAAGGATATGCCGGTGTCGGAGAACGCCGTGCGCCTCGCGCTTGAGGATTTCGTGTCGGACGTGGCGATGCTCCAGTTTGAGAACGAGGAGAACCGCAAGGCCGCCGAGGAGAAACTCTACGAGCGGCACTACGGTTTCATGTCCTCGCTGTTCTGTTCCATAGTGGTGTCAGACCTCTGGACAAAGGAACAGGCTGACAGGATGCTCGAAGTCTTGCTTCTCCCCACGATAGACGCCGGCGACGTGCAGATGATTGTGGGCGCGCTGATGCTGGCGGTGATGAACAGCTTCGACATTAACAAGTTCTCCGTCCTTGTGGGCGTTTACCGCAGGAGCGCGGACGTGAGGGTGAGGCAGAAGACTCTCGTTGGCTGGGTGTTGTCGATGACCGACACCGTGGCGGCAGAAGAGCAGAAAGCCATGATACGGGAGATGTGCGCCGACCCTCAGGTGGTGAAGGAACTTGTGGAAATGCAGCGGCAGATGGTGTTCTGCATGAACACCGAAAAGGACACTGCCGTGATACAGAGCGACATCATGCCGGCGCTGTTCAAGAGCAGCAATTTCAGTCCCACGCGCATGGGCATAAAGGAAAAGGAGGAAGACACGCTGCAGGAAATCCTGAACCCCGGCGAACAGGAACGTGTCTTTGAGGAGGCAGAGGACAAGTTCCGCGAGATGATAGAAATGCAGAAATCCGGCGCCGACATTTATTTCGGAGGTTTCTCGCAGATGAAGCGTTTTCCGTTTTTCTATAACCTCGCCAACTGGTTCACGCCGTTCAACATCAACCATCCGGAGATAGTGAAGCGTGTTCCCAAGTTGGGGGGCAACGGCTTCATCAAGGGAATACTAAAAAGCGGAGTGTTTTGCGACAGCGACAAATATTCCTTTGCCATCGCCCTCGCCTCAGTGGTGGACCGTCTTCCTGAGAATATGCGCGAGATGCTGAACAACGCCGAAATGGGCGGAGCGGTGCCGGGAGGTGAAGACAACCCCACACCTTCTTATATAAGGAGGCAGACGTTGCAGGATCTCTACCGCTTCTTCCGCCTCTACCACAAGCACGAACAGATATACAATCCTTTCACGCCGGATAACTGTCTCTTCATCAAGAGTTCGCTGTTTGCCGGCACACCTGTCGAGCGTGAGGTCGTGCCTTTCGCGCGCTTCCTCATCGACCGTTCGGCTAAGGAACTCCTCGACAAGATTATTCCTTTGGTGGAACGGCAAGATTCTACGGAGGCCATGATCGTGGCAGGAACATACCACCTGTGCTGTTCGGCAGATCTCGAGCGCGCCAAGGATTTCTTCGGCTGCATTTTGAATGACTCGACCGGCGACCGGCAGGCGAGGATCGGATATGCCAAGGCTCTTTTCCGCAGCGGAGATTTCGAGGAGGCAAAGCCTTTCTTCGAGAAGCTCCATGCCGACGAACCCGAGTCAAAGTCCTTTGCGCTTGATTATGCGATAGTGCTCACTCAGTTAGGGCGTTACGACGAGGCGTTGGACATCCTTTTCAAACTGAACTTTGAGAACCCCGAGTCGGTGAACGTCAGCCGTGTGCTCGCGTGGGCTTTGATGGGGGCTAAGAAACTGGAACAGGCGGAGAAGGAATACCGGAGGCTGCTTGCCGGGGACAAGCCCCTTGCCACTGACTATCTGAACGGCGGCTACTGCAAATGGTTCGCCGGGAAAATCGGCGATGCGGCGGAATGTTTCAAGGAATATTGTATTCTGACGGTCGGCGACCCTGTGCGATGGATGGACTGCGTGGAGTTCTCCCCCGTGCTCGAAAAGGAATTCGCCAACGACAGGATGATGCTCGACAGTTACGGCATCACCACGGTGGACAGGATGCTTATGAAATCAATAACTTACGACAAGATAACCCGATAACCCTTTTTGGGGGATGACCCGGTAAAGGGATAACCCATTAACAAGATAATTCAAAACGATATGCATACAAGAGAAGAGAAACTGGAAGCCTTCGGGCGGTTCCTCGACGTGCTCGACGTTCTGCGCGAGAAATGTCCGTGGGACAGGAAACAGACTAACCAAAGTCTGAGGACCAACACCATTGAGGAGGTGTTTGAACTCAGCGACGCACTGGGCAAGGACGACACGCCGAACATCTGCAAGGAACTCGGCGACGTGCTGCTCCACGTGTGTTTCTATTCAAAGATAGGGGAGGAGAACAGTCAGTTCGACGTGGCTGACGTTTGCAATAAGCTCACCGACAAACTGATATTCCGCCACCCCCACGTTTACCATTCGTCACAGGTGGGGGCGAAGAACCCGCGTCCGCTGCCCTATGGCGAGAACGGCGAGGCCGACGAGATGCAGAACGCCGACACGGCGCAGAAGGTGATAGAGAACTGGGAGCAGATAAAGTTGAAGGAAAAGGACGGCAACAAGCGTGTGCTCTCCGGGGTGCCCGACGCGCTGCCCTCGCTCATCAAGGCTTACCGCATACAGGACAAGGCTCGCAACGTGGGCTTCGACTGGGAGGACAAGGGCGACGTGTGGAACAAGGTGCGCGAGGAACTCGGCGAACTGGAGGTGGAACTGCGCAAGGAGGACAAGGAGCGGTCGCTGGAGGAACTCGGCGATTTCCTTTTCAGCGTGATAAACGCCGCGCGGCTCTACAAGCTTAATCCCGACGATGCGCTGGAGAAGACGAACCGCAAGTTCATCAGCCGCTTCAACTACATCGAGGAACATTCCATCCGCGCCGGCAAACCGCTCACGGAAATGTCGCTGGAGGAGATGGACAAACTCTGGAACGAGGCTAAGGAACAGGAAAACAAATAACGGCGGCCGTTTGCCGCCACTAACATAAATACTATTATGAAAAGGGCTTTTGGATTTGTTGCCTTTTTGGCATTGACATTCATTGTCGTTGGCTGCGGAGAGAAGAAGAAAAACGTGGAGGGCGGCAAGGTGCAGCTCGTGGAGGACACCGCCGTTGTGGACACCACGCTATATGGAGTGTGCGGCGACGGCACGTCGATGAACTCCCTGCAACTCGTCACGGACAAGGGCGAGACGCTTGTCTTCACGATGCAGGGGGAGGACACTTGCAGCAATGTGTACGGCGGACTGCTCTCTGGCGACCGTCTGGCGGTGCTGGCGTGCAAGACGGCGGACGGCGAGAGCTTCGCCCAGACGGTGATTAACCTCACGTCTCTCATGGGCAAGTGGACGAGCATCGACCGCTCGTTCACCATTGAAGAGGGCGGCGTGGTTGAAGGCGATAACCAGGAGAACCGCGCGTATGTGGAGTGGAGAATACTCAACGGCAAGCTGGTGCTCTCTTCCGACACATTCAGTATTTATGCGCTCGGGCCTGACTCGCTGCTGCTTGAAAACAACAACGGCATTTACGCTTACAAGCGTACGCTGAACAAAAAATAAATCGCTGATGGCAAGATTTAAGGTATATATATTGGGTTGCGGCAGTGCGCTGCCCAACCTGAAACACAACACTTCGTCGCAGTTGGTGGAGATTCACGACAAGTTCTTCATGGTGGACTGCGGCGAGGGCACTCAGCTCCAGCTGCGCAAGAGCCGTGTGCATTTCAGCAAGATAAACGCCGTTTTCATTTCACATCTCCACGGTGACCACTGCTTCGGACTTATGGGACTTGTCTCCACGTTCGGTCTGCTTGGCAGAACCGCTCCGCTGCACGTCTTCGCCCCCAAGGAAATGCAGGAGTTGTTTGACATTCAGCGCAGGATGTTCTGCTCCACGTTTGAATACGAACTGGTGTTTCATCCACTCGAAACGACGGAGAGCAAGGTCATTTACGAGGACAAGAGCCTTACTGTTACTACCGTTCCGCTTCGCCACCGCATCCCCTGCTGCGGTTTCCTGTTCAGGGAAAAACCGCGTCTGCCGCATATCGACCGCGAGGCGTGCGATTTCTACGGCGTGCCGCAGAGCCAGTATAACAACATAAAGAACGGTCAGGACTGGACTGACGCTGAGGGCAATACCGTTGAAAACGCCAAACTCGTCTTGCCGGCCGACAAGCCCCTGTCATACGCCTACTGTTCCGACACGCGTTATATCCCGGAACTTTTCAAGTCGCTGAAGGATGTGGATGTCATTTACCACGAGTCCACCTACACCGACGCTGACGAGAAACAGGCGGCGAAATACAACCACTCCACCGCCCGACAGGCTGCCGCCGTGGCGAGGGACGCCAACGCGCGTATGTTGCTGCTCGGACATTACTCGTCGAAATACGGCAACGAGGACTGTATTCTTTCGGAGGCGAAATCCGTTTTCCCCAATGCGTGGCTTACTGATGAAATGATGGTCTGCGACGTGGAAAAGCTGAAAATGACACGATAAAGGGCGGCTGTGTTGCCGCCCCTTATTTATTCAAAGTGCCTCAGCCGCGCGATGTATTTGCCGAGGATGTCAAACTCGATGTTCACGGTGGAACCCACCTTTATGTCGCAGAAGTTGGTGTTCTCCCTTGTGTAGGGGATGATTGCCACAGTGAAGGTGTTGTCGGTGGGGTCGCAAACGGTTAGCGACACGCCGTTCACCGTCACGCTGCCCTTGTCCACGGTGAAGTAGCCGCGCTTCGCCAGCTCCTTGTCCTCGCGGTATTCAAAGGTGAAATACGTGCTGCCGTCGGCATCGCGCATATCAACGCATTTCGCCGTCTCGTCCACGTGTCCCTGCACGATGTGTCCGTCGAGGCGGCCGTTCATCTGCATCGACCGCTCCACGTTCACCTTGTCGCCGATTTCGAGCAGACCGAGGTTTGTCCGTGACAGCGTTTCGCTCATGGCGGTAACGGTATACGCCCCGTCCTTGATGTCAATCACGGTGAGGCACACGCCGTTGTGCGCCACGCTCTGGTCGATTTTCAGTTCGCTAACGAACGAGCACTTGAAGGTGAAGTCGATGTTTCCGCCGTATTTCCTGATGCCCGTCAGCGTGGCAAATTCTTCTACTATTCCCGAGAACATAGTCTTGATTTTTATTTGTTGCTATATATGTTGTAACACTTAAAAAGCGATGTTCCCGGTACATGACGTACTAAGAAACACCGCTTTATATTAAAAAGACCGCACCGTGATGTGATGAAACTCCGAGCTAGTAAGATTTGAGAGTTCTCCGCCTTTGTAATCCACCGGCTTTACAGCTAACTCCGTTTCCGGAACACGTGGCCCGCCATTGACAAGAGAAATCATCCCGGTTTTCGTTTTTTATTGATGAGTATCCCGATCTAACCGATACGGTCTTGTTCTTTTGTCTCTTTAATCCTCTGCAAAGGTAGCGTAATTTTCATTCATGGCAAACATTTCGGCGTAATTTGTTTCACTTGATAAATTATGCTTACTTTTCCAATTTCTTTTCGCATCCCTTTATCATTTTCCCTATCTGCACGAGGCGCGCTTTCTTGTCCGCTGGATAACCGTAACGCTCGTAGTAGAGTAGGGCGGCGTTGAGGTTGTCGAGGGCGTTTTGCCATTCGCCGCTGTTCATGTGGCAGTAGCCCAGGTGGAAGAACACGTCGCCTTTCTCCTTGTCGTAACACACGTTGAGCTGTTTCTCGTAGAGAGGCACGGCCTTCGTGTATTCGCCCAAGTTGAAATGGCTCTCAGCGTCGGCGAAATAGTATATGCTCCGTTCGTGTGGGGAATAGATGCCGATGTCGTTGATGCAGGAGTCGAGATAGCACGTCGCCTTTTCGTAGTCCCATTCGTAGTAATGGCACAAACCGATATACGCCCTGAACCTCGGGTTGAGCTTGTATTTCTTGTCAAGCCGCGACAGGATGTTCAGAGCCTCGTGGTACTTTCCGCTCCCGAAATAGTCAAGGCCAATGGCAAGCTGGTCCTTGTCCGGCATTTCCCCCACGGTCTGGCCTTTCGCCACGGCGGAAAGGACGAGGCACAACACTGTCAATGCAATGTGGCGTATCGGCATCTTTGCGGAACGGTTATTCGGTATAGAATTTTATCAGCTTTTCTATTGCGTTGCGGCACACGATGCAGAACTCCGGGTTGGCGTTGGTGCGCATACGGCAGTCCTGCACCCCGCGGTAGACGTTCTTCATGTCATAGCCGGCACCCTGAAACAGTCCCACACGTGTCTTTATCACGTCGGGCTTCTTGCTTTCCGGTGTTGGCGTTGGCGTACCTTTCTTTATAAGGTTCTCCCATTTGCCCTTGAAATCGGCGAGAGTCGTTATGTTAGCCTCCCACGGCTCAACGTCTTTCGGGTACATTCCGAGCGGTTCGCTCTCGTAGGCGTACTCGTCAGCCAGTCCGGCGAAAGAGTGTCCGAACTCGTGAACCGTCACGGGCTTGTAGTACTTATGCCCCGTTGAGGCGAGGTTATAGAAATTGAGTATTCCGCCGCCGCCGTACACGTCGGTGTTCACGAGGATTATGATATGCTCGTATGGCGTGCCGGCGAGCCAGTCGTGAACCTTGTTGAGGTTCAGCGTGGTGAGGTATCTCTCACTGTAAAACGTGTCGAAATTGGAACCGAGGGCGGTGTCTTTCCATTCCCCCTTGTGGGGAACGCTCGTGCCGCTGTCCTTCGACGGCGACTTTACGGCGATTACATTAAACCTGTCCTTATATGCCTTGAAAGGCTCATGCTCGAATATAGCGTCTGTCGCCGTCTTTGCGTCGGCGATGAACTTCTGCATTTCGTCCTCCTTGTAGCCCTCGGCGAGGAAAGCTATGTGTATGCACTTCGCCGTGTCCGCCGCACTTTGCAGGGTTTCATACGGCGTGGCCTTGTCGTTGCGCCTTTTTATAAGGATGTCCGTAGGCGCGATCATTTCCGTTATCGTCTTTACGTTCTCGCGCCTGTTGTTTCTCAGACTAATCGTCAAATCCGCCGTGTCTTTCGGCATCGGCATCAGTATGACGTTCTCGAAGGAACGGTGGGCGGATTTCGCCTCGGGGTAAGTCTGCCACTCCTGAAACAGGGTGGAGAAAGAGTTTTTGTATATCGTCTTACCTGTCTTGCGGTCTTTCAGTTCGTATTGCGCGTTTCCCTCCACGGGGATTTCCGCAAGGCGGCTCTTCTTGCCGTACCACTGCGGAGTGGACTGCAAGTTCTGTATGAGAATTTCGCTGTGGTCGGCGTTGCCCCCGAGGATAAAGTTCACGCGGAGCGTCTGGTTGTCGAAATACGTGTTGAAATCCTGCGCAGCCGCATGGCTTGAAGCCAGTGCGAGGGCGGCGCAGACAAAGGTTTTGGATATAATGTTTGTCTTCATATTGTAGGGTCTTGAATGAAATAATCTTTTCCGTTGCCGAAATCGTTAATGAGTTTCTTGATATAGTCCCTGTCCCAGTCGTCGGTGTGGTGCATTTCCTCGCCATACATCAGGATGTCGAGGTCAAGCGGAATCCTGTTCCTCATGTCGTTCTTCTTCGTCCTGCCGCATTTCCTTTCTATATGCTTCAGCGCATTGCGTATCTGCATATAGGTGTGGGCGGTGGACGACACGCAGACGCAGTTGATGAACTTGTCCGACTCCATCCCCACGGGCATCGTCCACAGTTCCTCTGAGAATGCCGTGTCGCCGTCGAGCACAGTGCGCAGCTGCCTTTTGGCGAAATCGATGTTCTCCCTTTGGTTGAAATTGCTCCCTATGGAGATGATGAGTTTTCTGTTGCAGTCCATATCGCCATTCCTATTTGGAATACTTCTCAATAAGAGCCTGAGCCTGGGCGTTGCCCATTTCCTTTGCCTTTTCCAGGGATTTCATGCCTTCGGCCTTCTCTCCCGACTTTATTTTAGCCAGTCCGAGGATGAGGTAAGCGTCGGAAAAGTCAGGAGCAGTCTCAATGCACTTTGTCGCCGATGCGGCAGCTTCCTTCAGCATATTCAGGCGCAGTTGCAACGCAGCCTTTTCAGCAAGGAATGTGGGTTCTTTCGGCGCGAGGTAAATGGCGTTGTCGATGTCGCCGAGAGCCTGTTTGAAGAGCTTTGCCTTGACCTCAATCTGTTCGCGCTTGTAATAGAACTCCGCGTTCACCTTTCCGCCGCTTATTATCTCGTAGCGTGCGTAGTCGAACACCGCCTTGCGGTATTCCTGCATATTGTTGTAGATGTCCGCCCTCATCAGGTAATATTTCGCCGAAGAGGCGTAATTGAGCGTGTCGGCGTTGTTCACTGCACTGTCGAGCAGAGCCACGATTTCCGTGTCGGGGGCTTTCATCTGCTGCTTGCAGAGGGCGGCGTTATAATAGAGGTCGCCGCCTTTCATGTTGGTCGAAGCCAATGCCATGAACGTGTCGTATGCCTTGCCGTATTCGCCCTTGGCAAACAGAATCTGTCCTTCGAGGTCTTTGTACAAGGGAAGCGGCTTAATGGAATAAGCGGTGGAAATCTCCTTCATCGCAGCGTCGAGCGTCCACTTGGAGTAGGGGATGTCCGACTTGTACACCTCTTTCAGATACATGAATTTGGCGTAGTTGTAATGCGCGTTGTCCTTGTCCTGTATCTTTGCCACTGCCTCTTGCAGATACTTGTCAGCCCCCTCAAAGTCGTTTGCGTTGGTGCATATCTGCGCCTTGGCGGTATAGCCGTCGATGAGTTC
>CAVHWJ010000058.1:0-12105 GCA_963639565.1 uncultured Prevotella sp.
CGTCGCTGAGGTTTCCCGTAATGCCCTTTTTCTGCAAACCAGCCCACCAAGGGGTTTTTGCCACAAGGGAAATATGCCGTTCGCTGAACGGATATGACACGAACATCAAGTATGCCATGGACTTGGATTTCCTGATAAGGGCGACAAAGGCAAACGCGAGGTTCAAGCATCTTGACTTCGACATCGCAGTGTTCAAACTTGGCGGCGCAACAAGCGAAAGCATTTTCAAGAAGGGCAAGGAATACAGGTATATAGTGAGAAAGAACGGCGGCACCCGGTTTCAGGCGTTCCTGTTCTATGCCTTTCTGGTAGTCACGCAGACTACAAAAAAACTCTTGCAACTCTCCGGCTTGGACGTAGTGAGGCGATTGCGTTACAAAAGGACTGATTAACCGCCGTTCCCAGTCGGACATTAAGTTTCCCAAAGATATTATGCAGATGAAGAAAATCGCTATATTTATATCCCTGTTGATTGGCGTTGTCAGTGCCTATGCCGCTGAAATCCCGCGGGTAGCCTATACGGGTCCCGTGGTGGATAATGTTTCTGCGGCGGAGTATGCCGACATTAAGGCGTGCGGCTTTACGCATTGCATCAACATATACAATACCCTGGCATTGGCAAAGGCCGACCTGAACCGGGCTTATGCCGCCGGCATCGGCGTTTATGTGCATACGCCGCAGGTGGTGCAGACCCCGGCCAAGGCCGCGTCGTATCTCGTCGGACAAAAGGGACTGGCGGGTTATTTCCTTGCCGACGAACCGTCTTACAGTGACTTGCAAACCGTAAGAAACAACAATAACGCCATAGCTCGTGTGGACGGCAAGCATCCGTGTGTCGTGAACCTTCATCCGTATTACGACGAAAGGCAGTTCAAGAACATAGGGGCGCAGACGTACGGACAATACATTCAGGCTGCTGCCAACTTGGGGATGCCGCAGATTTCCTTTGATTATTATCCGGTGACAAAAGGCGGACTGCGCGACGGCTGGTTCCGAAACCTTAGCGAAGTGCGCGCGGTATGCCGGAAAATGAACCTTGACTTGTGGGGCTTTGTCCTCACCGTGCCGCACGGCGACTATCCGCAGCCCACGCTTGCCGCGTTGAGGCTCCAGGCTTACGTAAATCTCGCATACGGTGCAAAGGCGTTGGTGTATTTCACCTACAAGACACCGACCGACAAGAATTATGATTTCCACGACGCTCCGGTAAATGCCGACGGCAAGAAGAGCCGCACGTATTATCTTGTGAAAACGTTGAACGCGGAGTTGAAGACGGTCTCTTCGCTGTTCGCCAATGCCACGATATTGCGTATAGGACACCTCGTGAAGATACCCGACGGAGAACAGAAAGCCGTTTGTCCGAAACAGTTGGACAGTCTGGTGGTAGAGGGTAAGAAAGGTGCTCTCGTTTCTGAATTTACCAGCGGAAATAACAGGTATGTAGCGGTGGTAAACAAGGACTACACGGACAGTATGCTCCTGCGTGTCAAGGCAAAGTCGGCTACCGTGCGGCATATCAGCAAGAAACTGCAACAGGAGAGGCTTGCCGCTTCATACACCGTTTCGCCCGGTGACGTGGCGATATTCAAACTAAAATAGAACTGACATGAAGATATGTATATTGACGCCCCGCTTCCCGTTTCCCGAAAACGGAGGGGACGTGCTGAGGATAAACAATATCGCGAGATACTTGAAATCGCAGGGACACCAGCTCGTGCTTGTCTCGTTCCACGACGGTGGGGCGGATGCGCGTCTGGCTGCGCCGCTGTATGACAAGGTGTATCTTGTGAAACGCAACAAGGCGGTGTCGGCAATTAACTCCCTGCTGTTCCTGCTCCGCGGCAAACCGATACAGTGCGGATATTATTTCTCGGGGGCGTTCAGGGAAAAGTTCCGCGAGGTGGTTTCCGTGGAGAAGCCCGACCGCTATCTGTCGCACCTGCTGAGAATGGCGCCGTATCTTGAGGGCGAGGGACTGAACGGAACGTCGGTAGTGGAGATGACCGACGCCCTGTCGAAGACGTATGCCATGGTGACGAACGCCAAGGGCAGTAACCTGAAGAAGATGATTTATCGGGTGGAGAGGCGTTTGATAAGGAGATACGAGCGTCATGTCGTGGAGCGTTTCCCCAAGGTGGTGCTCGTGTCGCGCGACGACGTGGATTTTCTCAAGTCAAGCTGTCCGAAGCCTGGTTCGTTGTCCGTGTACACCAACGGCGTGGACCTGTTTCCTTCAAAGTGCGAATACAACCCCGACAAGATATGTTTTGTGGGCAATATGCGAACATTGCAGAATCAGGACGCTGCGATTTTCTTTGCCAAAGAGGTGTTCCCGTTGGTGAAGAAGAGCAGACCGAACGCGAAGTTCTATATCATAGGCGCGCAACCCTCCAAGGAGATAATCGACCTTGGGGCGGCTGACAGTGATATTGTCGTTACGGGTTTTGTGGACGACCTCTATGCCGAGGTGAAAGACTCCTGCGTGGCAGTAGCTCCGGTGAGGATTGCCGCCGGAATACAGAACAAGGTGCTTGTGGCGATGGCCATGGGAGTGCCTGTGGTGTTGTCGGAACTTATATCGGGTGCCATTCCCGAACTTAATGACGGTGAGAACTGTTTTGTGCGCAGCGATGCCGCCGGCATAGCGAAAGCCTGTGTCATGCTGATGAACGACAGTTCCCTGAGAAACAGGATTAGCGAGGAAGGCCACAAGACCGTCGAGGACAACTATTCGTGGGCGGAGAAACTTAAAGGCTATATGGATATAGACGCGTGATTTTCATCCCTTGCCGACAAATAATCGTCTCCGTATTAACGACCGCTTGATAATTTTGTATATATTTGCAACAGAATAAATTGATGTGTTATGAAGGTAAATGTAGCAAACCCAATATACGACTCCGTGTTTAAGTATCTCATGGAGGATGAGCGGATAGCCAAGACGATACTCTCCGCCCTGCTGAAAAAAGAGGTGGTGAGCGTGAAAATGCGTCCGCACGAGTATGCCAACGTCACGAGAGACACCATCTCGATGTTCCGTATCGACTTTGCCGCTAACGTGAGGGAGGAGGACGGCAAGGAGCATCTCATCCTCGTTGAATTGCAGAAGACTTGGCTCGACACGGAGACGCTCCGCTTCCGCCAGTATCTCGGGGCGCAGTACAACAACAAGGACAATATACAGGAGGGCAGCAAGAAAGGCTATGCCATACCGATGGTGGCGGTTTATTTGCTCGGTCACAGGGTTGGCGACATCGAAGAGCCTGTAATCTACGTGAACCACAAGTCGTATGACTACAACGGCAACGTGGTGACGAAGGGCATCCCCGACCCGTTCGTGGAAAGTCTCGTACACAACAGCATCATTGTGCAGATACCGTTGCTGCGCGGACAGGTGAACAATCGCCTCGAAAAAGTCCTAAGCGTATTCGACCAGACGAAGATGTATGTGGGCGAGACGCAGCTTCTCTCGATAGATGAGACGCATTACGAGGACGATGCCGACATGATGTATATCCTCCGCCGTCTTACCGCGGCAGCCGCCGACCCCATGATGCGGCAGGACATGAACGTGGAAGACGAGTATTTCTCCACGATAGAAGACCTCGACACGCAGGTGATGAAGCAGAAGAAGGAACTTGCGGAAAGTAAAAAGGAGATTGCGGAAAACAAAAAGGAGATTGCGGAAAATAAAAAGGAGATTGCGGAAAATAAAAAGGAGATTGCTGAAAATAAAAAGCAACTTGCTGAGAAGGACAATCAGCTTGCTGAACAAAAGTCTCAACTTGCCGAAAAAGACAATCAACTTGCCGAGAAAGACAATAAGCTTGCTGAGAAAGACAATAAGCTTGCTGAGAAAGACGATCAACTTGCCGAGAAAGACAAGATGATAAGAAACGTGGTGCGGTCGCTGTCAGCAAGCGGAATGTCGGTGGAGGCGATAGCTCAGGTTATCGGTCTTGACAGCGAGACGATTGCCCGGCTACGATAAAATTGCGTTGTAAATTAAAATCTTATATTATGAATAACAAACTCTATGTTTTTTCCGTGGCGGCGATGGCTGCCATGGCACTGGTTTCTTGTTCCAAGGACGCTGACGGTGTTTCCGACGGCGGGGCGTTTGGCAACAACAAACTGACTATACGTACGAAAGCCGTTTCGGCAGGAACTACCGACATGACTGTGGCAACACCTATAAATGTGTATGTGTTCAACAGCGGAGGGAAATGCCTTGCCGTGAAGAACTTGTCTTCGGAGACGGAAACCGCCGACATGAAACTTGAGGCCGGCAATTATAACCTTTATGCAGTGGCCGGAGCGGGCGATGACTATACTTTGCCGAGTGCTGACAACGCCACGCCGCAGAGCGTGGTGACACTCAATGCCGGAAAACAACATTCCGACCTTATGGCGGCCCAAACCGCGGTGACGCTTACCGACGGACAGGACAGCGACGTGTCGATGTCGATGACGCGCAAGGTATTGAAACTAACATACGTGAGCGTCGCTGCCGTTCCCGACGACGTGACCTCCGTCTCCGTCACAGTTATGCCCCTATATGAGAACATCACCGTTGCTGGCGAATATTCCGGCGACCAGGGCGTGCAGACCGTTACACTCGCAAGGCAGAGCGACGGCACAACATGGCGCAACGACTGCAACTTGTTCCTCCTCCCGAGCGTGGGCAATACTCTGGTTACGCTGAAATTCACCACAACCGACGGAAAGACAAAGGCGTTTACGTATTCGAGCGAGAAGCCACTCAAAGCAAACTATAAGGTGTCGTTGAGCGTGAACTACTTGGAAGTGAAAGAACCTACGCTCAAATGCAAGTTTACCGGAGTGTCATGGGAAAATGAAGACGACGCATGGTCTATTGACGCTAATGAAAAGGATTTTACCGTAATTGGCGAGTCGGAAGAGACTGGCGGCGATGAAAAGACCGATGCCATTGTGGCAGGAACGGTATATAAGGGATGCTACGTGTTGAAGACAGAGAATTACGGCAGTTACACTGAGGTGACGCTGCTTGCACCCAAGGGAAAGAACGCCCTTACGTTTACGAATGATGACCAAAGCAGCATCAAGAGTGCCGTGGATGCGGCAATCACTGAACTGGCGGTTGATGGTGTTAGTGGTTGGCGTTTGCCAAGTCTTGAAGAACTGACGTATGTGAAGGAAAATTGTGACGCTATCCGAAAAAATCTTCAAGACAACAATTTGGAGGGCGTGTTCACAAGTTGTGGCTATTTATATTCGGAGAACTCTGAAATAAAATTCATGTATTTTGCCAGTGGCGTAAAGGACACTCCTAAATCCGGAGCTAAATCCGTCTACCTCCGCCCCTTCGCCACCGTCATCATCCCCAACTAATATCTCCTTACATTTCAAAACCCGCAGCACCTCTGCGGAATAGCTTTGTTGTGGTCGTTAAGATAAACCAGTGGGGCAGGGCAGTAGTTGCCGCTTGCCAGCGACTGGTCGTCACGGCGCAGCGGAGTGCTTACGCCTCCTATCGAGAGCATCGTGTGGAACGCCGAGGCACTGCTCTGCGCCGTCTTGTTTTTATTAGCCGCAAGACTGCTGCACACCTCCCCTTCCATGCGTGAGTATTCCGGTGAAGTCCACACGAGGAAAGGCACGTGCAATTCATACTGCGAGGCGCGCGGCGAAGCGTGGAGGAACAGCTTGTGACTGTCGTCAAAGATATTCTCGCCGTGGTCGCTGGTGTACAGCATGGCGGTCATGCCGCCGCATTTCCCCAACCTTTCTATCACACCGTGCAGCACCGTGTCGGTATAGCGGATAGTATTGTCGTAGGCGTTCACAAGGTCGGTGCGGTTCTCAATCTTCGCCTCGCAATGCGTGTCGGGCTTGTAGTATGCCATATCGCGTGGATAACGCTCCTGATAGTTGAAGTGCGAGCCGTATGTGTGCAGCACCACAAACTCTTTCCTGCGCCCCTGTTCCAACACCTGGTCGAGCACGCCAAGCAACGCCGCGTCATACACGTTGCCGTCGCTGCCGCGCTCCGGCAACCGCAGTTGTTTGCCCTCCCTGTTGCAGTCGCCGGTCTTGATAAACGCCCACTGGTCAGCCTGTTCGCCGAGGAAATCAATGAAAGAGTGGTTGGGCATCTGGTTACTTATAAACACGGTGTGGAATCCTGCCTCGCGGAACGCCTGCATGATGCCCTTCTGCGAATAAAGACTCTCAAAGTCCTTGGCAGACACCGCCGACAGCAGCATCGGCACGCTCTTGTGGGTGGTGTTCGACTGCGTAGTAACGTCGCTGAACGCCACCAACCCCTGCGTCTTCGCCAGCAGCGGCGTGGTCTGCCTCTTGTAGCCGTATATGCCGAAGTTCGCCGCCCTCGCCGTCTCGCCGATAACCATTACATACACCTCGCGCTCGCCCTTGGGGTGAGTGGATTTCGCGCCGAACCTGAACCCGGCAGATGTCTTGTGGTAATTGTTAGAGGCACTGTTCCTCTGCACCGCGAGGTAAAGGTTGTAACACACGTTCACCGGGTACAGGTCATTCAGCACCGTGTACCCCTCGCCGCCGTCATTCTCCGCCTTGTCTCCGCCGCAGTAAGCCCACGCCGTGGCAGCCAGTCCCGCCACTATGCCCACGGCGGCGCAGTGCAGGATCCTGCGGCGCACGCCCCATGCCAGTTCCGGGGCATTCTTGCTACGTATAGAAACAACGGCGAGAACGAGCAGCGGCAGATAAAGGATAAAGACGCTCGCCACGCCGGGGATGAGGTTGTCGAGCAGTTCCATGGCCTCGCCCGGGTTTGTCGTCACGAGGTTGAGGAACATATCCACGGCTATAACGCCCTTGCCGAAGAGATAGAGCAGCACAATCTGGAACGCCCCGAAGAACACGAGGGCGAACAGCCACCACACCATTTTGCCCGGCTTGCGCGACAGGCACATGAGTGCCGTGTAGACCGACACGGGCAACACGATGTTGGCAACCGAAGCCGCCAGCGACAGCCCCTCCGTGAAGCACAGCACCACGTTAGGCACTGCTATCGCCAATACGGCGTACCAGAATATGAAGATATTGAGATGTTTCATTGTTTTTCCTAAAACGCTTCGTTAATGCTGAAAAGAAAACTGCTCTGTCCGCCCTTGCCGAAACCGTAGTCGAGGCGCACGTTCACGTCTTTCTTGAATTCCCACCTGTATCCTATGCCGAAATTCGGCAGGAGGTGCTTAAACCTTATGTCCTTGAATTTTGGGAACACCGTTCCCGTTCCTGCCCACACCGTTATGGAATTTCTCTTCCACACGTGCTGCCGCAGTTCCACGGTCGCCGCCGCCATGTTCTTGTCGCGGTATCGTCCCTCGTAGTAGCCTCGCATTGAACTTCCGCCGCCAAGCATCGCCATCATCCCCCACGACGGGTTGCCGAAATTGAGCTGCGCCCTCACGTCTTCGGCGAGCGTCGCCCCTTTCCATATCCGCTGGTAAGCGTCAAGCTGCACCTCCGTGGTGCTGAACGCATAGTCGTTGCCCAGAAACCGCGGACGGAACATCTGCGTGAGTTCCACGTAGAAGCCCTGGTGCGGGTTCGTCAGGTTGTCGCGGTTGTCAAACATGAACGTGAATCCGGCGGCGTAGTTAGCCGAGTGTCTGTCCATGCCTTCGAGCAGTTCCGGGCGTTCAACATTTTTGGCGATAACGTAGTCGTAAGCCACCGACGGCCCGAGAAACATATTGCTGCCCAAGTTCCAAAGGAAGCTCCCCTTGATCCGCGCCTGCCACCGCTTCATGTCGCTCTTGTTCGCGTCGTCGTCGCCGTTGTCGAATCCCATGCCCCAGAATTTGCAGGGAAAGGAATAGAAATACAGCGTGTACGTGGCGCGGTACCGGTTTTTGGGGAAGATGTGCGTGCCTCGCAGTCCGATGAGGTAGAACCCCACGGTGCTCACGTCGCCGAAGAGCGACACGTTTGAGGGCGGCAGTATGGAGTCCGTCCTGTCCGTGCGGTATATGCCGGCAGCCACAAGACCTATGCCGAGTTTCGTGTCCGACGCATAGTGCGGTCCGCCGATAATGCTGAAGTCGAATTTCTTGTGTTTCTTGTTCTTGTTAGCGTCGTTGAAATACGCTAAGAAGCGGCTCACCACCGACGCCTTCTTGCGCGGCAGAGTGTCAGTCCGCAGCGTGTCGCCCTGCGCCCGGCACACGTCGGTTGCCAGTGTCGCCAGCGTCAGCATTAATATCAGTGTCCGCTTCTTCATTCAGGTTTTGTTGTGTCAATAAACGAGAGCCACGTTGTCCACCCACAGCGTGTTGCCGGGCGTTCCGATGTATGCTCCGCCGTGGCTCGACGAGAACTGCAACATCAGGTGCGTTGGCGTTTCGTTCGCCGCCGCCCAGCCTGTCTCCTTCACCGGCACGCTGTTGCCCTTGCTGTTGCGCGCGTAGTCGGTGGAGCGCAGTCCCATGAGCGCGCTGTCGTAGAACGGCTGGTGGCGTATGTCGCCGTAGTGTATCTCGTAGGTGGCGTTGTCCACCCATCCGTTGGTGCTCTTGCCGTATTTCACCACCATGGTGCCCACGCGCTTCGCCGTGATGTTCCCCTGTGCGTCCTCGTGCCGTTTTTGCAGGAAAAGCACCACCACGGCGTAGTCGCGCCCTGCCACCGTCTTCGCTCCGCTAAAGCCGTTCTGCTTTATGCGGTTCGCCACGTTCGGCAGCGATGTCTTGTAGTCAAAGCGCAGTGCCTTTGGCCTCTGCGTGAACGGTATGCCCCAGTTTATGGCGCGCGGCCCGTCCTTGGTGCTTGTTATCGGTTCGCGCACGTCGCCCAGGAACAGCGACCCTGCCGCCAGCACCTTTATGTTAATCAGTCCCAGCACCTTCACCTTCTCGATGTGCGTTTCGAGCTTGGCGCAATATCCGTTGTCGTGCTTGTCGCGGTATACGGAGTTGTTCGTCTTGTAAATCCCCGACACGTGGGCGAGCACGTTCGACGAACCCCACGGTGAACCGCCCTTGTTGGTGTATGGCGTGTTGCCGTTTATGGTGGACGACGGACCCACGGCGTAAACCACCTTCTTGTTTCCGCCGATGATGCCCGACTCCTTTATGTTCCTTATCACCCAACTGTCCATGTTGCCGTATTTGATCGGCACAACTTTCCCCGTGGTCTGCGCCGCGAGCGTCGTTGCCATGCAGACTGCCGTGGCAACGGTTAAAATACGATGTCTCATTTTGTCCGAAAATCTGTTACGCCGTATAGGGCGTGATTGCAAAGGTAGAAAAATATTTTCGTCGGCAGAGTTTTCTGCTTGCCTATAATCTTAAAATAGCTTTATTAGGACATAGATAAGGTAAAATGGAATAGTGCCGCGTTTTTGCGTTTCCATGGTTGGAATGAAAAAAGTCCGTTCCTTGTATTCCCTTAAATGTCGGAATACGCGGAACGGACCTTGATATATCAGGAAGACCCTGCGTTACTTAACGCACATCTTCTTTCCGTCTACTACATACACTCCCGGCACGGGCTTGCCGCTCACGCGGATGCCGCCGAGCGTGTAAACCTCATGGTTGGCTGCGTCTGTTGCTGAGATGCTGCTGATGCCGCTCGGAGTCTCGAACTTGATGGTGTAAACCGTCACGCTCTCCTTGTTCACTGCATAGTCGTCGCCGAACACGGTGATAGTCATTTCGTTCTTCTCGGAGTCGCACTCCACTGATGCGGTAGCGCCGGCACCCTTAACCTCGTAAGTCACCTTGTCTGAATAGTCAAACACCTTGCCCGTGAGGGTGTATTCGGTCTTCTCCGGAGAGAAACCCTCAATCGTCTTGCCGTCTACCTTCAAATCCGTCAGGGCGTGGTAGTAGATGAGCTTCAGGTCGTCGAGGTCGAGCTTGTCGCCGCAAGACGCGCCAGGAACAGGGTTCGTCGTAGCCGAAGCAAGCAGATACTGCGTTCCTGCGGGAGTCTCGCTGAGGTAGTTGAACTCGCCGGTGAACTTCGTCCAGTCCTCTGTGGCAGGGATGAGCACAAACGCCGAACCAATCTTGTCGTCGGCAAACTCCTCAATCTCAGGGTCATGGAAAGCCGCGTCTGAATGGAGGATGAGCTGCACGCGTCCGTTAAGCTCAGGCTCGGTCTTGCCCTCGGCCTTCTCCTCGTCGGTCAGAGCCTTTGCGGTGCCGGGGGTGAAGCGTGCGTAAACCTCGAACGCGTCGGGACGGCCGGCGAAAGGCAAGTTGCCGTCCACGTCGGTGCGGTCGGTGAAGTTGTAGTTCGCCGCGTCGGTAGCTGTCGTGCTGCCCATGTTAATCTTTCCTGTCGTGAGGTTTCCGTTGGCGTATGCCAGATAGAGGTCCTTCGACGTGATGCGCACGCCGTTGCCCTCGTGTCCCTCAATCTTCTCGGGCATCGGAGACATTGAAGCGAATGAAGCGAATGTTCCTGCCGCGCTGTCAAACGAGTTCCAGCTCTCTGAGAGTTTCGGCGATTCTCCGTCAGTCCATGCCTCGAAGTCGGAGTTCGGTATCTGGTACACCGCATCCTTGCTCTTGCCCTCGAACGTGATTGTGTACACGGTCTCGGCGTAGTTCTCTCCGCCAACGGTCACTGTCAGCTTGTTGCTCTCGCTGTCGAAGCTTGTCTCTACCGTGGCGTCGTTGTTGGTCTTCGTCAGGGTGTATGACACCTCGTCGGCGTAATAGTTACCCGTCGCCGTGTAGTCCGTGGACTTGCCGTTGAGCGCGATAAACTCGTGTCCTGCCACCTGGAGAGAAGAGAGCGTTGCCGTCGGCTTGCTGTACTGTATGGTGTAAACCGTCATGGCGTCGGGGTTTGTCTCCGCATCGTAGTCTTCGCCCTTCACGGTGATTACATACTGGCAAGTCTTCTCGTCGTATGCAGCCTCGACAGTTGCGCCTACACCTTTCTTGGTGTATTTCACCTCCGTCCAGTAATCATCATACGTTGAGTTTACGGTATAGTTGTACGTCTCCGGGTCGAAATCCAGGTCCACCTCGAAACCGTCGTTGTCCGTCGCCGTGAGCGAAGACAGCGCGTGATAATACACGAGCTTCACGTTGTCGATGGTGAGCGTGTTGTTTGCCACGATACCGCTCTGGTCGCCGAAATAGTTTGTGGCTGAGAAGATCACGTTGATATTCTCCACCTTGGCGTTCTCGTTTCCTTCGGTATAGTTAAACGGTATGGTGTCCGTCTTCCACTCCCCGTCAGCGGTGGCTTCCGTGATGGGGTGTTCAAAGTTGGCCACGAGGGTCGCGTCGTCGGTCTTCGTCACGTCTCCGCCCGTGGCGGTCTCCATGCCGAGGATGTTGCGGTCGCGGTTCTGTATGTCCACCTTCGTGGCGCTTGCCCATTTGAAAACGCCGATGGCCGTATTTCCGGGTACATCCTTCTGTGTCCATGTTCCGTTCCACAGATATGCCACAACCGTTGCCTGTTCGTCAGTTCCGTTGGAATTGTTCCTCTGATACTCGAACGAGAGGGCGTCGGGATGATACGTGAACTCTTTTCCGCCAAACACGCCGCCGTCAGCATTGCGGATTGACAGTCCCTTTGTCTCGGCGGTAGCCCAAGGCGTGCCGAGGGAGATATATCCCGGAATATTTGTGCTTGTCAATGAATTACGGATGTTTTTCAGCTGCACCGCATAGTTGGCGGTTTCGCCTTCGGCAGACCTTGTGACACGGCCGCCCGTTTCTCCTGCCAGTACGACATGAGACATGTGCCACCCCTGTGGCTGTATTCCTTTTTCTTTAGTGTTCCCCTCGCTGTCCCACGGAGTGCAATTCTCCCAGTCAGCATCGAAATCACCGTTGATTTGTTGCGCATTGGCTGTCAATGCAGCGGCACCCAACAATAAGAGTGCGTAGTTTTTCTTCATAAATATATTGTTATAGATACGACATCCACCCATCGGGCATCCTGCCGCAAATCAACCGGATAAAACCTTATGCTTGTGTTGAAATGCAGCAAATGTAACGCCTGACAAGTGGCTTAATTAAATTTTAGACGGTGCAAAGTTACTGATAAAAAACAAAGAGCGAGAAAAATCTTCACAGATTTTCTCGCTTTTTTAGTTTTGTTTTT
>CAVHWJ010000059.1:0-11913 GCA_963639565.1 uncultured Prevotella sp.
AAAGCCGGGACAAAGGCGTTCTTCTTCTCCGTACCAATCCCCGACTCTATCTTCGCCCTTATGAAAGGCAAGAGCTACAAGAAGAACTGCACCGTGGCGCGCGGCGAACTGCGCTATCTGCGGTGTCTGCACACTGACAAGGACGGACGTACGATTGTGGGCGAAATGGTGGTGAACAGGAAAGTGGCTGCCGACGTGCTCGACATCTTCTACCGCCTCTACCTGGCGAAATACCCGATAGAGCGGATGCGGCTGATAGACCACTGGAACGCCGACGACGAGGCGGCGATGCGCGACAACAATTCCTCGTCGTTCAATTTCCGTTTCATATCCCACACCAAGAAGGTGTCGAAGCACGGCAACGGCACAGCCATCGACATCAACACGCTCTACAACCCCTACCACAAGAGACTGAAAAACGGAAAGGAAGTGACGGAACCCGCCACCGGCAAGCCGTATCTCGACCGCACAAAGAAATTCTGCTACAAGATTGAGCGCGGCGACCTCTGCTACCGCCTCTTCAAGGCAAAGGGCTTCGTGTGGGGCGGCGACTGGAAGAACCGCAAGGACTACCAGCATTTTGAATTGCCGTGAGGGAAGCCTGTCATCATCAGGCAAACACCAGTTCCGACATCCTGTCGGCAAGGAACAACGGTATATTGATGAAATCGCCGTCCCTCTTCAAGTTGAGCATTGAAAAGCGTATGCGCAATTCCGGCGAATACCGCTTGTTGTATTCCGCCAGACTCTTGCCCATAACGCTTGTGCCCGACTTCACCTCTACAGGTATCACCGTGGAGCCATGCTGTACAAGGAACTCCACCTCCGCCTTGTTGCCCGAAGCCCAATAACGGGAGCAGTTTATGCCTTGGAGAACAAGGCTCTGAAGGACGTAGTTCTCCGCCAACGCCCCCTTGAACTCCTTGAAGCCGGGGTTGTCGTTGAGGTATACGTCGGCATCCATCTCCGCCAGAACCCTGAGCAGCCCTATGTCGAGACAGTAAATCTTGAATATGCTCAAATCCTCATAAGACTTTAGCGGCAAGCGCGGCGTGGCGCACAGGCTCACCTTATACAGAAGTCCGGCGTTCTTCAGCCATATCAGGGCATCCTCATATTCGCGCGCCCTCGCCCCCGGCCTTACCATTTGATATACGAACTTGCGGTTTTCCTTGGCAAGTTGCGATGGCAGGGAATTCCACACATGGGAAATGCGGTTGGCAAGCTGCGGCGTGGCATGCTTCACGAAATCAAAGGCATAGTCCTTGAGAATATTGCGCAACACCGTTTCCACGCCAGCCTTGTCGAGCGCAAGCATCTTCATCGCGGCCTCCGGCATCCCCCCGGAGATACGGTATGCCATGAAAGCCTGTGAGAGGCGGTCGAAGAAAACGTCGGGGATTGGTTCGAAGCCCTTGACGGACTGGTAATAACGGTACAGTCCGGCATCCTTTTGCTCCAAGAACTCAGAGAACGAGACAGGGTACATTTCCAGATGATCCACCTTGCCCACGGGGAAAGAGAAGCCCCCATGGCCGAAAGCCAGCCCCAACAGAGAGCCGGCACAAGCCACCGCATATTCAGGGGCTTGCTCGCAAAAATATTTCATGGCGGCAATGGCTTCAGGACATTCCTGTATCTCGTCGAGAACCAGCAGGGTCTTCCCCGGTTGGATGGGAACGTCTGTCAAAAAAGACAACTGCTCGATAATCTGCCGGGGGTTCTTTGTCCTGCGGAAAATGTCGCGCACGCCGTCTTCTTCGTCAAGACTGAAATAAGCGCAATAATCGAAACACTCCTTGCCGAAGCGTTTCAACACCGACGTCTTTCCCACCTGTCTTGCGCCAAGCATCATCAGAGGCTTCCTGTCCTCTTTCGCCTGCCATTTTTTGAGTTGTAAAATGATTCTCCTGTCAAACATATTCTGCGTCCTTTAATCCCTGCAAGTGCGGAAAATGTGATTTTCCCCACATTTTTGGTACCTGTTTTGTGCAAAATTACACATTTTCCACACATGGGACAAATTTCAGGGACTTTTCCTTCCTCATTTCGTTTCCGCATATCAACGTCACCTTTCAGTACAAAACGCCACCGTATGCGTTATATAATATATATGTATAGGACGGCAACACCATGAAAGGCCGTCCGCCATGAATGGAAAACAGAAAAACAAATTGAATATATGGAAAACAACAAAAGCAGTTTGAAGAGCACCATTGCCGTGTCTCTCACCAACTATCTCGACGCCGGGGCCATCGTGGCCGGCGCAAGCGGACTGTCACTGTGGCAGAGCTACCTCGGGCTGACAGAGGCTCACCTCGGATTTCTCAACGCAATCAGCGCCAACTGCCTCGGGGCGGCGATAGGCGCAATCATCGGCGGTTTCCTCGCCGACAAATACGGGCGCAAGGCCATCTACACCTACAATATGCTCATTTACATGGTGGGCGTGCTGTTCGTGGTGTTCACCACAAACTTCCCCATGCTCCTCGCCGGGTTCCTCATCACGGGCATCAGCGTGGGCGTGGGCGTTCCGGCATCATGGACATACATATCGGAGAGTTCGGAGATAAACAACCGCGGCCGCAACATCGGCATATCGCAGATGGCGTGGGGAATAGGCCCGCTCATCATCCTGCTCCTGGGGTGGTTTCTCGCCCCTCCCACCAACAACGCCGAAGCCGGCTTCATGTTCCCCTTCGTGAGCCAGTCCGCCACGCAGATTCTCGGCACGGGCGCGCCGCAAGCGGCGATAAACGTGTTCAGCTCGCGCATCGTGTTCGCCTCGCTCTTCGTTGTCGCGCTGATAGCGTGGCTGTTGCAGAGGCAGCTCGACGAGTCGGCTGAATGGAAAGCGGCCAAGGCTGAGGAGCAGAACGCCGGCGCGACGGCCAAGGGCAAGAGCGTGTTCTCGTCTTTCGGCACGCTGTTCTCCAACAAAGTGAACGTGCGCACCATGCTCTTCCTCGCCGGAATGTATCTCACATGGAACCTCGTCAGCTCCGTAATGGGCTTCTTCCAGCAGCACATCTACGAGACGGCAGGAGGTCTCTCCAACGGCGAGGCGAATATGCTCTCCGCCGGACAGTGGGTAATCATCATCGCCATGACGTTCGTGTTCTCGATGCTCGTGGACAAGGTGAACCAGCGCGCGCTCTACATCGTGGGCGTTGGCGCGGCCGTCCTTGCGTGGGTGATGATTGTCACCATCGGCATCGGCAGCATTAGCGGACTGCTTTTCTTCACGCTCCTGTGGGGCATACAGGGCGGTATCTCGGTGCAGGGCTTCTACGCCCTGTGGGCATCGGAACTGTTCCCTGCCAAATACCGCGCCGCAGCGCAAGGCGTGATGTTCTTCCTCGTGCGCGGACTGTCGGCGGCATGGGGACTCGTTTTCGTGAATATCTACGGCGAGCAGGGCGAAGGCTTCACGCTGGCCGGCTACCTGATGATGGCTCTGCTCATTGTGTCGCTGCTCATCGGCGCAATATGGACGCCGAAGACACGCGGCAAGTCACTCGAACAGATAACGGAGGAACGCTATGGAAAGGATTTCTGACAACAAAGCCACTTGGATGTGGTACCCGGGCGACCTGGAGGTGTGGCTCGGCAACAGGTTCAACAACCGCCGCACGGAGCGCGGGGCGATGTTCCCGCCGTTCTGGAAACAGGACAGCCACTACCCCACCGTGGAGTTCTCCACCAAGGTGAAGCTCGACAAAAAGGAAACGGTAACGATAGCCGCCGAGGGCGAATACAACCTGATGCTCGACGGCAAGCTGCAGTTCGGCATGCCCGGCAAATTCACCGTGCCGGAGGGAGAACACAGTCTGAACATCAAGATACACAACCAGCTTACTCCCCCTTCGCTCTTCGTGAAGGGCAGGACGATAAGGAGCGGCGGCACTTGGCTCGCCACCTACGAGGACAAGATATGGATTGACGAGAACGGAACTGCCCACGGCTCCGGCATCTACGTGCCGGCGGCGACGTGGAACTTCAACGACATCAACACGCCGCCCTCTGCCTACCGCCTTGAGCGCGTGGAGATGCAGCCCGTGGACGAAGAGCCGGCGGGCAGGAACAGGTGGGTGTTCGACTTCGGCCTTGAGACGTTCGGCTACCTTCGCCTGAAAGGCGTCAAGGGAAAGGGCATGATAAACATCTACTACGGCGAGAGCCGCGAGGAAGCCCTCGACACGGAACGCTGCGAGACACTCGACCGCCTCGACATGAGGCACAACGAATACGCCGACGAGGAGATTGAGGTTGTGCTCGACGACAGCAAGGCGTTCCGCTACGTAATGGTGGAGACGAAGGGCATGATAACCTTCGCAGACGCAACCATGGATTACGAATACGCCAAGTTCACGCACTCAAAGACAGGTTCGTTCAAATGCGACAACAGCGAACTGAACCGGATATGGGAGACCGCCGCCTACACCATGGACCTCACCACGAGGGAGTTTTTCATGGACGGCATAAAACGCGACCGCTGGACGTGGTCGGGCGACGCCATACAGTCGTACCTTATGAACTATTACCTCCGTTTCGACTCCGACTGCGTGAAGCGCACCATACGTCAGCTGCGCGGCAAAGACCCCGTTACGGCGCACATCAACACCATAATGGACTACACCTTCTACTGGTTCAAGTCGGTGCTCGACTACTACATCTACACCGGCGACATCCGTTTCGTGCGCGAGATATACCCACGGATGCAGACCATGATGCAATACGTGGAGGGACGGCTCAACGGCGACGGCATGGCGGAGGGCAAGGCAGACGACTGGATTTTCGTGGACTGGGTGGACTTCCCCATGCACAAGCGCGGCATACTGTGCTTCGAGCAGATTCTGCTGTGCAAGGCTCTGCAGACAATGGCAACCTGCGCCGCAGTGCTGAGGGACAACCCTGTGGAGAACCCTCCGCAGGGAAGCATAACCGCGGAAGAGTATTCCGCTGACGCGGAGAGATACGGCAAACTCGCCGACGCGCTTAAAGCGAAGCTGAAGCCCACTTTCTGGGACGACAGCCGCAAGGCTGTCATGCACGCCATTGAAGACGGCGAAATGAACCGCCAGATTACCGCCTTCCCCAACATCTTCGCCATAATCTACGACATGACAAGCGGCGAGGAGAAAGAGGAGATAACCAACTCAGTGTTGCTCAACCCCGGCATCGAACCCATCACCACGCCCTATATGCGCTTCTACGAACTGGAAGCCCTGTGCCAAATGGGGCAGCAGGAGAAGGTGCTCCGCGAGACGATTGACTATTGGGGCGGAATGCTCCGCGAGGGGGCTACCAGTTTTTGGGAGAAATACAACCCCACTGACGAGGGCGCGCAGCACCTCGCCATGTACGGCCGCCCCTACGGCAAGAGCCTCTGCCACGCCTGGGGGGCAAGTCCGGTATATATCCTCGGCAAATATTTCCTCGGCGTGAAACCCACAAAGCCCGGGTATGAGGAATACGAGGTGAGACCCGTGCCCGGCGGACTGAAGTGGATGCAGGGCAGTGTGCCTACGCCGTTCGGCGAGGTGAGGGTAAAGGTCAAGGGCAACAAGGTGACCGTGAAATCCGACGGCGGAAAAGGCACTCTCTTCTTTGGCGGAAAGACCTACGACATCCCGGCAGGACAAACCGTTGAAATCGACGGCTGAAACGAACAAAAGTTTAATAAAAAGCGGTGGGATAAACAAGACCACCACCCTATACTGATATGAAGATAAGACAAACTGTATTTGCCTTTACCGCCGCTGCCGCTTTGGCTTCGTGCGGCGGAAACAAAGAGACTACCGTAACGGCGGTGCAGCGGATGCCGCAGACTGACTATGCCGCGTCGCTCATAGCCAAGAACATACTCTCCCTGCCCAAGGGCTACAAGATTACCGTGGGCGTGGCAGCCGACACGGTGGGCAAGCCGGCCGAGGGTTTTTCCCTCCTGCGCAAGGGCAAGAAGATAAGCGTTGTGGGCAACGACGCGTCGGGAGCTATCTACGGCGCAAACCGTCTTGTGGAATATTTCAAGACGAACGGTTCGCTGGAAATCCCATACACCATTATCGACGCTCCCGAAATGAAGCTCCGCGGGGCTTGCGTGGGACTGCAAAAGACGGTCTATCTGCCGGGACACAAAGTGTATGAATACCCCTACACGCCGGAGAATTTCCCGTGGTTCTACGACAAGGACTTGTGGATAAAGTATCTCGATATGCTCGCCGCCGACAACATGAACGCCGTGTTCCTGTGGAACGGCCATCCCTTCGCCTCGCTCGTCAAGCTAAAGGACTACCCCTTCGCTCCCGAGGTGGACGACGCCACGATGGAGAAGAACCAGGAGATGTTCTCCTTCCTCACCACCGAAGCCCAGAAGCGCGGCATACGCGTGATACAGATGTTCTACAACATCATCCTGTCGAAGCCCTTTGCCGACCACTACGGCATGAAGACGCAGGACCGCAACCGACCGATAACGCCGCTCGTGGCGGACTACACGCGCAAGAGCATCGCGGCGTTCGTTGAGAAATACCCCAACGTGGGATTCCTCGTGTGCCTCGGCGAGGCGATGTCGGGCATCGACAACGACATAAAGTGGATGAACGAGACTATCATCCCGGGGATAAAGGACGGACTGAAGGCTTCGGGGCGCACCGACGAACCGCCCATTATCCTGCGCGCCCACGACACCGACGGGCCGCGGGTGCTCCATGAGGCTCTGCCCCACTACCCCAACATCTACACGATGAATAAATACACCGGCGAGTCGCTCACCACCTACCAGCCGCAAGGCCCCTGGGCTGAGACCCACCGCCAGCTCGCTGCCGCCGCCCCGGTGCATATCAGCAACGTGCATATCCTCGCCAACCTGGAGCCGTGGCGGTGGAGTTCGCCGTCGTTCATTGAGAAGACGGTACAGGCGATGCACAACGTTCACCACGCCAACGGCCTTCACCTCTATCCGCAAGCCAACTACTGGGACTGGCCGTATACCGCCGACAAACTGCCCGGCGGCAAGCGCGAGCTGCAGATTGACCGCGACTGGATGTGGTATCAGGCGTGGGGCAGGTATTCGTGGAACTGCCACCGCGGCGACGACAAGAGCTACTGGAAAAAGACGCTCGCCGACTACTACGGCACCGACACCCTTACCGCCGCGCGCATCATCGAGGCTTACGACGAGAGCGGAGAAATTGCGCCCAAGCTGCTGCGCCGCTTCGGCATAACGGAGGGCAACAGGCAGTGCCTCCTGCTCGGAATGAAAATCAGCCAGCTCGTCAATCCCTACAAATACACCATCTATCCCGGTTTCTACGAGAGCTGCGGACCCACGGGCGAGAAGCTAATCGAATACGTGGAGAAGGAATGGAAACACGAGGCGCACAACGGCGAACTGCCGCTCGACATCGTGGACCAGTGCGTGGCGCACGGCGACAAGGCAGTGACCGCCATTAGCGGCATCAGCGACAAAATCACGAAGAACAAGGACGAGTTCCTGAGGCTCGTGAACGATATGCACTGCTACCAGGACTTCGCCCAATCGTTCCGCTACAAGGTGCTCGCCGCCCAACAGGTGCTCAACTACAAGTGGTCGAAAGACGCGGAGTATCTCAAAAAAGCCGTGCCGCTGCTCGAAAAGAGCGGCAACTGCTACCAAAAGCTTGTGGACGAGACGAAGGACACCTATTATAACGCCAACAGTATGCTCACCTCGCAAAGGCGCATCCCCATTGGCGGCGACGGCGGCAAATACTCTACGTGGGCTGAAATGGCTCCGGTATATCAGGAGGAACTCGACAACCTGAAGAAGAACATCGGGAGCATAACCTCTGAGGACAAGTCGGCTGCCAAGAAAACAAAAATCGAAAAGGCCGTGGATGCTCTCGACACCAAGGGCAACGGCAAGAACGGTTACGTGAAACTACTTGGCGGCTACAAGACCGTGGAACTGAAAAAGGGAGCAAAACTCTTTGAGGACCGCGACGAGGCGGTGGACACCGTGGCGACCGAGATTGAGGGTATGAAGGCTCTCGTGCTCAACCGCGACACGGCACGCGAAAAGGGCATCAGCGTGGAGTTTGAATGTACAAAGCCCGTGAAACTGCTCGTGGGCTTCTTCGTGGACGACCAGACAAAGTTCGCGCGTCCGCCGAAGCTCGAAACCGACGCTACGGGCAATGAATACGGACAGGCGGAGCCGGTGATAAGCAACGGACTGATTCTCACGAAAATGCCCGTGGCGAATATCCACACCTACTGCTTCAACGCCGGACACCACGTCATAAACCTGCCCAAGGGCATCATCATGGTGGCAGGATTTACCGGCAGCGACATCAAGATACGCGACGCAAAGCTCAACGGCGCGGGTAGCGAGGTGGACTGGCTCTTCATGTAACCCAAATTCAAGGGAAAACTTAAAACTCCAAAATTCCACACTAAAATAAAAATGAAACGACTATATTTGATTCTTACGGTATTCGCCCTCATCGCCACAAGTGCCACGGCGCAGCGCAAGACACGGCGCACGGCGGCGGCAAAGTCCGCAATTGTGACACAGGCCGAGATGAAGAGCGTCTACGAGGCGGCGAGGACACCATATAAATACGGTATGGTGGTAGCCCCCACCGACAACTACCACAAGATTGACTGCCCCACCGTGTTCCGAAAGGACGGCAAGTGGTATATGACCTACGTGTGCTACAACGGCAAGAACGGCACCGACGGACGCGGCTACGAGACATGGATTGCCGAGAGCGGCGACCTGCTCAACTGGCACACGCTGGGCCGGGTGCTCGAATACGGCACCGGCGACGAATGGGACAAGAACCAGCGCGGGGGCTTCCCTGCCCTCATCGACTACAACTGGGACGGTTCGTATGAGATAGAGAAATACAAGGGACGCTACTGGATGACTTACATCGGCGGCGAGGGCACCGGCTACGAGGCGGTGAACGCCCCACTCAGCATCGGTCTCGCCTCAACCAAACACGACGTGACGAAAGCCATGCCGTGGGAGACTTACAGCAAGCCGATACTGGCCTACAACGAGAAAGGCGCGCAGTGGTGGGAACAGATGACGCAGTACAAGAGCACCGTATACCGCGTGGACAAAAAGCTCTTCGGGTATCAGTTCATGATGTACTACAACGCCGGCGGCAAGGACGCTTCCCACCCAAAGGCGGAGCGCATCGGCATCGCCTTCTCTAACGACATGAAGAAGTGGACGCGTTACAACGGAAACCCCATCTTCGCCCACGACTCCGACGGCACGATTACCGGCGACGCGCAAATCGTGAAGATGAACGGCCTCTACGTGATGTTCTATTTCTCGGCCTTCAACCCCACACGAGAATACAACGCCTACAACACCTTCGCCGCCAGCCGCGACATGATACACTGGTACGACTGGCGCGGGGCTGACCTCATCGTGCCGTCGAAACCCTACGACGAGATGTTCGCCCACAAGAGCTACGTGGTGAAACACGACGGCGTGGTTTACCATTTCTACTGCGCCGTGAACAACAGCGGCCAGCGCGGCATCGCCGTGGCGACGAGTGTGCCTATGGGCAAGAGCGAGGTGAATTTCCCCACGCCCGAACCTGTGGGCAAGCGCACCACGGTGAACCTCGACAGCGCGTGGAGCATCACGTTCGACGGCGAGACGTTCACACGCGACATCCCATTCAACCTCGACGACTACTACGGGGCTTTGCAGAAAGAGCACGGCAACCTCCACGGCAAGGCGGTGTTCCGCAAGACTTTCACCGCCCCGGAACTCGACGGCAAGGAGTATTTCCTGCGCTTCGAGGGCGTGGGAACTTACTGCGACGTTATCCTCAACAACAAGAAACTCGGTTCGTATGACATCGGCAGGACTACCGAGACAATCGACATAACGGGCAGCGTAATCCCGGGCAAGGATAACCGCCTGGAGGTGAGGGTGTCCCACCCCAAGGGCATCACGGATATGCCGTGGGTGTGCGGCGGATGCAGTTCGGAATGGGGCTTCAGCGAGGGGTCGCAGCCATTCGGCATCTTCCGCCCCGTGGTGCTCGAAGTGACGGACAAGGTGAGGATTGAGCCGTTCGGCGTTCACGTGTGGTCAAACCAAAACTGCGACAGCGTGTTCGTCGATACCGAAGTGAAGAACTACGGTTCTGAGGCCGCCACGTTCCAGCTCATCAACAAACTGTCGGAGAAGAGCGGCAAACAGGTGGTGAGGCTCACCGACGAGGTGAGCTTGCAGCCCGGCGAGACGAAGACCGTGCGCCAGCAACAGGCCGTGAAGGACGCAAGGCGGTGGACACCGGAGAAGCCTTACCTCTACAGCCTCAACACGATGATAAAGCGCGGCGGCAAGGCCACCGACGACCTGCTCACGCCGTTCGGCTTCCGCAGCATATCGTGGCCGCTCACGCGCAACGACGGCGACAAGCGTTTCTATATCAACGGCAAGGCGGAATACATCAACGGCGTGTGCGAGTATGAGCACCTCTTCGGACAGAGCCACGCCTTCTCCGACGCGCAGATCGAGGCGCGCATGAAGGAAGTGAAGGACGCCGGCTTCAACGCGTTCCGCGACGCCCACCAGCCGCACAACCTGAGCTACAAGAAGATTATCGACGAGAGCGGCATACTGTGGTGGCCGCAGTTCTCGGCGCATATATGGTACGACACGCCGCAGTTCAAGGAGAGCTTCAAGCGTCACCTCGTGCAGTGGGTGAAGGAGCGCCGCAACTCGCCCTCGATAATACTGTGGGGCTTGCAGAACGAGAGCACCATCCCGGCGGAGTTCGCCAAGGAATGTTCCGACATAATCCGCCAGCTCGACCCCACTTGCGGCACGCAGCGTCTCGTCACCACCTGCAACGGCGGCGAGGGTACTGACTGGAACGTGGTGCAGAACTGGAGCGGCACCTACGGCGGCAAGCTCGAAGACTACGCCAAGGAACTCTCGCGCGACGACCAGCTCCTCAACGGCGAATACGGTGCGTGGCGCACTATCGGCAACCACGGCGGCGAACGCTACACCGAGGAGAAGCAGTGCGACATTCTGGAGCGCAAGATACAGTTGGCGGAAAGCGTCAAGGACAGCGTTTGCGGACAGTTCCTGTGGACGCTGCAGAGCCACGACAATCCGGGGCGGAGACAGCCCGAAGAGGGACTGCGCTATATCGACAAGGTGGGTCCGTTCAACCACAAGGGGCTGTTCACCACGTGGGAGCAGCCCACCGACGCATACTATATGTACAAGTCGCATTACGTGAGCGCGGACAAAGAGCCTACGGTGTATATCGTGCCTGGGCTGCACCGGGACAGCATCCGTGTTTACAGCAACTGCGAATCGGTGACACTCAGCTGCGGCGCGTGGAGCGAGACGAAACAGATTGACAAGGGCGGCAACACCACCCTGTTCAAATTCTATAACGTGGGTCTCGACGGCGACGCCCTCGTGGCGCGCGCCTTCCACAACGGCAAGGTGGCGGCGGCGGACTCCCTCGCCCTGCCCTCTTTCCAGGCATGGAACGAGGACATACTGAAACCCGAAAACGGCTACAACTACATAGCGCGCATCAACTGCGGCGGCGACGACTACACCGACAGCTACGGACTGACATGGGCGCAGGACAACACCTCTTGGTCATCGTCGTGGGGCGGCAAGTTCAAGAAGGAGACAAGCCCCTACAAGGCGAGCCAGACCTTCACCCCCACCCTCTTCACCTCGCCGCTCTTCCACACGTCACGCTTCGGCCGTCACCTGTTGTCGTACACCATTCCGGCTGCCCCCGGCGACTACCGCGTGGAACTGTATTTCGTTGAGCCGTGGTACGGCAGGGGCGCGTCGGAAACGTCCGACTACGAGGGCTACCGCCTGTTTGACGTGGCGGTGAACGACTCCACCTGCATCCG
>CAVHWJ010000060.1:0-11602 GCA_963639565.1 uncultured Prevotella sp.
AGTCCCCCCAAAGGCAAGACCGCACGAATTATGTTTTGCAAAAATAATGTTTTTAAAACATAATCCGTGCAGGAACGCCTTAAATCTTGTGCTTATTTAACTGTGGGCGGAAATCTGTATGACCCCATGCTGACACTATCAGCCTATTCTTCATTCTTCACTCTTCATTCTTAATTCTTCATTTCCCTCCTAATTTATATTAAAACCCACGGAAATTTATTCCCTTCTTTGGCGGTAAACGCATAAAGAGTTAATTTTGCCCCGACATGGAGGAAAGATAAGGAAAGAGAATACCAATCCTAAAAAAGCAACAAAAGAAAGAATTATGGAAGATATATATCCGCTGCTGTTCGAACCGAACCTCCACACCGTGGTGTGGGGCGGCGACAGGATATGCCCCTACAAGGGGATTGACGGAAAAGCCGGTACGCCGGTTGGCGAGAGCTGGGAGGTCAGCGCGGTGCCGTCAAGTCCGTGTGTGGTGGCGAACGGGGTGAACGCCGGGAGAGACCTCATTTCGGTCATCGCCGACACTCCCGACGCTATCCTCGGCGAGAGCGTGGCGAGGCAGTACGGCGGCAAGCTGCCGCTGCTCGTTAAGTTCATTGACGCAAAGAAAGACCTCAGCATACAGGTACACCCCGACGACGAGATGGCGATGCGCGTACACGGCAAGTCGGGCAAGTCGGAAATGTGGTACATCATCGACGCCAAGCCCGGCAGTTACCTCTACGCCGGCTTCAAGACGAAGATTTCGCAGGACGAATACAGGCGGCGCATCGCCGACGGCACGATAACCGAGGTGCTCGCCAAACATGAGGTGAAGCCCGGCGACGTGTTCTATCTGCCGGCAGGTAGGGTGCATGCCATCTGCGGCGGAATACTGCTCGCCGAGGTGCAGCAGTCGTCGGACCTTACCTACCGCATCTTCGACTACAACCGCCCCGGCCTCGACGGTAAGCCGCGCGAACTGCACACCGACCTTGCGGCGCAGGCCATCGACTTCAACGTGGAGGCGGAATACCGCACGCCGTATGAGGAGGGCGACAACCGCGCCAACCTCATCATCGACTCGTCGAAATTCAGCGTGCGCGTGGTGGAGGTGGACGCGCCGTTCCACCGCAACCTCGCCAAATACGACAGCTTCATCATCAGCATGTGCATCAAGGGCGACTGCAAGATTGTGATGCGTTCCGCCCCTTACGACGAGATATTGCTGAGGGAGGGCAACAGCTGCCTTATCCCTGCCGCCATAGCCGACTACGACATCGTGCCGCTCAACGGCACGTCGAAGGTTCTCGACGCTTTCATCGACAACAAGGACCGCAGCCTTACGCGGAGGATTACGAGGTTTCTGCATCTTACGCAGAAATAAGGTTCTCACATAACGGGGCGGATGCCGCAACATCATCCGCAGGAAAAGAAAAAAAAGCGTGCCGCACGACTGGGAATGTCAGTGCGGCACGCTTGGTTAATGTCGTAAAGTATGCGCGAAATCAGTACTTGGTGTTCTGCGGGTCGAAGTTCGTCCAGTTGGCTGTCCAGTCGTTGCCCGTGCCGAACGCTCCAACGTAGGAAACCTTGTCGAAGCCTGAGAGCAGTGCGTCGGTGAAGGAGGCGGCGGTGAGCAGCGGACTTGTCGATAAGGGGCGGTAGCCGGTCACGTCAAACCACCCCTCGGCGGTCTTTGAATACACGTTTCCCGGCTGCGCGAGGAAGAACTTTGTGGAGAAAGAAGAATCGTCGTCCGTCAGTGTCTTGTTCTTGTCCGTGCCGATGGCGTCGAGGTTGCCGAAATAGAGGTTCTGGAGTTTCAGCAAACCGTTTGTTGCCGCCCCCTGACTGTCGCCAAGCTCCTCGTCGAGGATAAGTCCCACGGGCCAGCCCACCACCACTGAGTTGAAGCAGCTGAGGTGGGAGTCGCGGCGTATCTGCATACCGCTCTGGAAACGGCCCAGACCCGAACCGTTGTTGGGCGCCATGCTGCCGGCGTCGATGTAGGTGGAGCTGTTGTCGAAATCGCTTGCCATGGCCTTCGGACCAACAAATGTGATGTTGGAGAACACTGCCGAGGTGTGCGGGTCGGCGTTCGTTCCCTTGGCGTTGTTGTCGCTCTCAAAACCGTTGCTCATCGACTTGTCGGCAATTTTCGGGTCGCGGATTGCGAGGCCGTACTGCACGTGTCCGCTGAAGCCGTTGTCGGTGTCGAAGTCGTCGTCCCAACCCTTGTAGGCGATGAGGTATTTGCAGTTCACCGTTCCGCCGAACCACTCGAATGAGTCGTCGTTGGAATAAGACACCTGGATGTGGTCGATCTTAGTGCCGCTGCCCACGGAGCCGAGCGTCAGGCCGTTAATCTCCTGGTCGGTGGCGAAGGGGAAGCCGGCGAACTCGATGCGCACGTAACTCAGCACTCCGGAGTTGTCGGCGTCGTCGTTGCCGCCGTGTTTGGTGCGCGGACCGCCCTCGATCTGCTGTTCAGTGGCGTTGGTGCGCGCCTTGCCGCAGAGGATTATGCCGCCCCAGTCGCCGGGTCGGCGGTTGCCCGGCTCTTTCTCCGACGTGAACACGATTGGCTGCGTCTCAGTGCCTTGGGCGATGAGTTTGCCGCCGCGCTCCGCTATGAGGGCCGACTTTGTGTCCTTGTCGCCCTTGATGATTGTTCCCGGCTCGATTGTCAGTTGCGCGCCGTCGGCGATATACACCCAGCCCTTGAGCGTGTAGACACCCTTCTTGAGGGTCTGCTTGCCGGTGAACACGAACTCCTGGTTGCCGTTGCCTATCTGTGTGCCGTTGTCGTTTACGTCCTTGCTGTCGGCCTTGTCGCTCTCGGTGAAGAGCAGGTGGTCGCAGGAGTTGATGCCTCCGTCCTTGCCCCACACTGCCGCGGTGGCCGCGCCTTTGCCGCTGTCGTCGTTGTTGTCTTTGCTGCACGCTGTGAACATTGTCCCTGCCAGTGCGATGATGCCGAGGCATCCGTAAAACTTTGTCTTGTTCATAATGTTGTTTATTAAAAAAGAAACTTGTGTTTTTTAGAAATTGTATGTGGCGCTGAGGCCGATGTTGCGTCCTGGGCGGAAGCTGCGCGTTATCTGCTCCACCTCTTTCGTTGTGCCGTCGCCGAGGGCGGTGGTCACGAACTCCTTGTAATATACCTTCTGCGCCAAGAGGTCGCGCACGTTGAACTTCACCTCCCAGTGCTTGCCGAAGCGTTTCGAGAGCGACAGGTCAATCACGTTGCGCGGCATCTCGTAGCTGTCAGGCACACGCAGAGTCTCGTTGCCGGTGGTGGACCCCTCGTTGCGCCCCACGCCGATGATGCGCTTGCCGATGATGTTGTAGAGTAGGGCGGCGTCGAACTGCATCTTCTCGTTCTTGTAGAAGAACCCCGTGTTCACAAGATACGGCGACTGTCCCTGCATCGGGCGGTTGCTCTCCTGCGTGGGCAGTCCGCTGAATTCCACGCGGCTCTTGATGAGCGCGCCGTTGAACGACCAGCTCAGTCCGTTGAGGCCAAGGAACGAGAGGTCTTTCTTTATGTCCACCTCCACTCCGTAGGTGTTCGCCTTGTCGGCGTTGGTGTATGAGTAAATCATCCTGTTGCCGCCCGAGAGGGTGTATGTCCATTCGATTGGCGAGTCGAAATACTTGTAGAACAGCGCCACCGAAACCATTTCGCCGCGCGAGGGGTAGAACTCATAGCGCAGGTCGATGTTCTGCACGTAGCACGGCGTGAGTTCCGTGTTGCCCTTCACGTCGGCGGCGAGGTCGAAGTCGTAGAACACCGACGGCGACACCTCGCGGAACTCGGGGCGGTTCACCGTCTTGCCGTAGGAGAGGCGCAGCTGGTGTTTGTCGTTGAATTTCCATGTGGCGTTGATAGAAGGGAAGAGGTCGTTGTAGGTGTAGTAGTGGCTCAACGGACTCTCCACGTCGTCGCGCATATTCGTCACGAGTTCCATCTTGTCGTATTCGTAGCGCAGTCCGGCATACACGCTGAGTTTTCCCACGGGCAGCGTGGCGGCCACGTATGCCGCCCCCATGGTGTTGTTGCCCTTGTAGTTGTCGCGCAGGTTCGGTTCTTCAAGCAGATAGAGCTTGTCCGCGCCGAAGTTCGCCGCGTCGCTTATCAGCGTGGGGATGTCGGTCTGGCGGAAACCCTGCGGCAGGGTGTTCTGTGCGGTGTTCCACGAATAGATGAACTCCCGCGTCTTGTAGTTGCGCGTGCGGTATTCGCCGTATGCGCCGGCTTTCAGCGTGGGCTTCCATGCGCCGAAGCTGAAGGCGTGGCTGTTGTTCACCGCCGCCGAAATTATATGCTCGTCGAGGCGCGTCCATTCCCTCGAAATGTCGTTGCCCGTGGTGAGCTGTATCACGCCGGTTTCGAGGGCGTCGCTCACCACGTAGCGACGGCGGTCGGGCATATTGCGGTTGGCGTAGGAATAGCTCAGGCTCCAGTCCAGTTCGTCGTTGGCGAGGGAGTGCTTGCCCGTGAACTGTCCGTTATATGTGGTGCGGCTGCGGTAGTAGTATTCCGCCGACCGCGTGGAGTTGCTCTGCTCGTCCTTGCCGCTGCGGCTGGTGTAGCGGTCGTTGCCTATCTGGTTAAAGATGTTCTTGAACTGGTATTTGTTGTTGCCCGAGGGCGAAAGCAGCGTAAGGTTCAGCATCGCGCCGAGGCGCACGTTGTGGTTATACTGGTTGTCGGTGGAGTTGGAGAGGTAAATGGAGCGGTCGTTGCGCTCGTCGTAGACACCGAATTGGTTGTTCTCCATGTCCTCAAACGTGCGGTATTCGTTGGTGTAGTTCAGTGCGGCTATCAGTCCCATTTGGTTGCCGCCAATCTTCCACCTGCGCCCGAGGTTGGCAGACAGTTTCAGGTCGCCCAACGGCTTGCGGCTCTTCACCGTCCAGTCGTTGTTCAGCTTGTTTGCGTTCAGGTCTATTGCCTCGCCGTCGGGATAAGTGGCGAGGGCGGAACCCATGCCGCCGGAGAGGGAACGCAGGCTGGAATCGAAGCCGAGGAAATC
Organism: uncultured Prevotella sp.; assembly: GCA_963639565.1. Classification (GTDB taxonomy): domain Bacteria; phylum Bacteroidota; class Bacteroidia; order Bacteroidales; family Bacteroidaceae; genus Prevotella. The sequence continues at coordinate 5,031 of CAVHWJ010000060.1, forward strand.
CGTGCCTGACCCTTTGGCGTAGCTGAAATTGCGGAAATGCGTCGTGGTGTTCCAGTTGCCGCCCGCCTGAACCTGGAAGATGTTTTCCGCCGGGATGTCCTTGGTGTTCACCACGATGAAGCCGCCCGTGTAGTCGGCAGGGTATTCCGGCGAGGGCGTTTTCACAATCTGCATGTTGTCGATTTGCGAACTGGGGATGAGGTCGAACGAGAACGCCCTGGAGTCCGCCTCGCTGCTCGGCGCCGCGCCGCCGTTTATCCACACGTTGTTGTATCGCTGCGACAAGCCGCGCACCATTACGAACTTGTCGTCTATCAGGCTCACGCCTGGCACGCGCCGGATCACCTCGCCCGCGTTGGTGTCCTGCGTCTTTCCTATCTCCTGTGCCGAAACGTTGTTCACTATGACGGGACTGTTTTTGGCTACTTGCACCATAGCTGCCTCCGTGTTACGCCTTGCTACCGCAGAAACGGTGACTTCGCCCAGTGTCTGTTCGTCGGGCATCAGAGCCACGCTTGTCGTCTGTGGCTGTGACACCGCCTGAACCCCGTCAATATCCTTTGTCTTGTATGCCACATAGCTCACGCGGAGCTTGTAGCGTTGCCCCTCTTTCAGTCCCGAGAGGGTGAATTGTCCGTTGATGTCCGTCACGGTGGCGAGGGCAGTGCCTTCCACCTGCACGGTCGCCCCGATGAGGGCCTCGCCTGTCTTGCCGTCCGTAACCTGTCCCTTTATGTCCGCCGCGAATATCCCGGCCGTGGGCAGTGCCGCTATCATTGCGGCTGCAAAAATCCTGTTCATCCTTATATTATATGTGTCTCTGTTTGCCGTCATCCGCGCTTGCCGCACGTCATTGACTTTTTCCGCTGCAAAGGTATTCAGGGCGTGTTACACGTTTGTTTCATCGGTGTTTTAAAAGTCTTAACTTGGTGTTTCAACGGTGTTATCACGCAATTCTTGCACACTCGTTATGCGGTGTGCGCATTTTTCCCTGCAAAGAGTTTAAAATATTTTAAATACGAAGAAAGTTGTTTCCTTTTTCCCTTGTAATTGGCTATATTTGCACTATCCTTGAAGGGTGGAATATAGATAACGAAACAGTATAACTTATATAAGAATTTTTATGTTTGAAAATCTAAGTGACAGACTTGAACGCTCGTTTAAGATATTAAAAGGTGAAGGCAAGATTACCGAGATAAATGTGGCGGAAACGCTCAAGGATGTACGCAGGGCATTGACGGAGGCCGACGTGAACTACAAGGTGGCCAAGACTTTCGTGGACACCGTGAAGCAGAAGGCTCTGGGCATGAACGTGCTCACGGCGGTGAAGCCGGGGCAGCTCATGGTGAAGCTCGTTCACGACGAGCTTGCGGAGCTTATGGGCGGCGAGGCAGCCGAACTGAAGCTCAACGGCAGGCCGGCGGTGGTGCTCATGTCGGGTCTGCAGGGTTCGGGTAAGACCACTTTCAGCGGCAAACTCGCCAATATGCTGAAAAACAAGCAGCACAAGAACCCTCTGCTCGTGGCTTGCGACGTTTACCGTCCGGCCGCCATCGAACAGCTGAAGGTTGTAGCCGGTCAGGTGGGCGTGCCTGTGTATTCCGAGGACGGAAACAAGAATGTCGTTGAGATTGCAAACAATGCCATAAAGGAGGCCAAGGCCAAGAGCTACGACGTGGTGATTATAGATACCGCGGGCCGCTTGGCGGTGGACGAGGAGATGATGCAGGAGATTGAACTCCTGAAGAACGAGGTGAACCCCGACGAGACGCTCTTCGTGGTTGATTCGATGACGGGTCAGGATGCCGTGAACACGGCGAAGACCTTTAACGAGCGACTGGATTTCGACGGCGTGGTGCTCACCAAGCTCGACGGCGACACGCGTGGCGGTGCGGCTCTGAGCATCCGCACCGTGGTGAACAAGCCGATCAAGTTCGTGGGAACAGGCGAGAAGATGGAGGCTATCGACGTGTTCCATCCCTCGCGTATGGCCGACCGCATCCTCGGAATGGGCGACATCGTGAGCCTCGTGGAGAGGGCGCAGGAGCAGTTCGACGAGGAAGAGGCCAAGCGATTGCAGAAGAAAATCCAGAAGAACAAGTTTGACTTCAACGATTTCCTCGGACAGATTCAGCAAATCAAGAAGATGGGCAACCTGAAAGACCTCGCGTCGATGATACCGGGCGTGGGCAAGGCGATAAAGGACGTGGACATCGACGACAACGCCTTCAAGGGCATCGAGGCGATTATCCTCAGCATGACTCCCAAGGAGCGCACCAATCCGGAACTCCTCAACACCAGCCGGCGCCAGCGCATCGCCAAGGGCTCGGGAACGAACATCCAGGACGTGAACCGCCTAATCAAGCAGTTTGACCAGACGCGCAAGATGATGAAGATGGTGACAGGCTCGAAGATGACGCAGATGATGAACGCGATGAAACACATGAAGGGCGGTATGCCGGGTATGCCCGGAATGCCACAGATGCCCAACTAAAAATACTAATATAATAATACACACACTATGCAGTTGATTGACGGAAAGGCAACGGCGGCCCAAATTAAGCAGGAGATTGCCGACGAGGTGAAGGCTATCGTGGCGGCAGAAGGAAAGCGTCCGCATCTGGCGGCTATCCTCGTGGGACACGACGGCGGAAGCGAGACCTACGTTAAGAACAAGGTCATCGCCTGTGAGGCCTGCGGATTCAAGAGTTCACTCATCCGCTTTGAGGACAATGTGAGCGAGGAACAGCTCCTCGCCAAGGTGAAGGAACTCAACGACGACGATGACGTGGACGGGTTTATCGTGCAGTTGCCGCTGCCGCGCCATATCGACGAGCAGAAGGTCATTATGGCAATCGACTACCGCAAGGACGTGGACGGTTTCCATCCCATCAACGTGGGGAGAATGGCGATAGGTCTGCCGTGTTTCATATCCGCCACGCCGCTCGGCATCATCACCCTGTTGCGTAGGTACAACATCGAGACTTCGGGCAAGAAATGCGTCATTCTCGGCAGAAGCAATATCGTTGGCAAGCCCATGGCGCAGCTGATGATGCAGAAGCAGTATGGCGACTCAACCGTTACGGTGTGCCACAGCCATTCGGCGAACCTGAAAGGGGAGTGCCGCGAGGCTGACATAATCATCGCCGCCATAGGGCAGCCCGGTTTCGTCACCGCCGACATGGTGAAGGAGGGGGCTGTGGTAATCGACGTAGGCACCACGCGCGTTCCCGACGCCACGCGCAAGAGCGGTTTCCGACTGAGCGGCGACGTGGACTTTGAGTCTGTCGCTCCCAGATGCTCTTTCATCACGCCTGTTCCCGGCGGTGTGGGTCCGATGACTATCTGCTCGCTGATGAAGAACACGCTGGCGGCAGGGAAAAGGGAATACTACAAATAATACAAGATACACGCATGACAGCTGAAGAGTATTACAACAGGGGAAAGGAATTCCAGCGCGCGGGGGTGTGGCACGAGGCCATACACTGCTATCTGGAGGCTATTGAACTTGACCCCGACAGTCCGGCGGTGCAGGCCAAGCAGATGGTGGAGAACATCCTGAACTACTACTGCAAGGACATGTACAACCCGTAATTACGGCTTCGCTCTCTATGCTATGATAAAAGAACTAAAAAGAATTTAAGACTAAGACATGGGAAAGATCAAAGGAGCTATTGTGGTGAACACCGACCGCTGTAAGGGGTGCTCGCTGTGTGTCGTGGCTTGTCCGAAAGACGTTATCGCCTTGTCCGACAAACATGTCAATGTTCATGGTTATCCTTACGCCGTGGCTGTGCGTCCCGATGATTGCATCGGCTGCGCGTCGTGTGGTATCGTATGTCCTGACGGATGTATCAGTGTTTACAAAAAACGAATGGAGGATTAGGCAATGGCAGAAAAAGAAGTTCTTTTAATGAAGGGTAACGAGGCTATCGCCCGCGCCGCGATACGTTGCGGATGCGACGCTTACTTCGGTTATCCCATCACTCCGCAGAGCGAGGTGATCGAGACGCTTGCCGAACTGAAGCCTTGGGAGACGACCGGCATGGTGGTTCTCCAGGCCGAGAGCGAGGTGGCGGCGATAAATATGGTTTACGGGGCTGCCGGCTCCGGCAAGAGGGTGTTCACTTCTTCGTCGAGTCCCGGCGTGGCTCTCATGCAGGAGGGCATTTCGTATATGGCTGGTTCCGAAATCCCCGGCGTGTTCGTGAATGTGCAGAGGGGCGGTCCCGGTCTGGGTACTATCCAGCCTTCGCAGAGCGACTATTTCCAGTCCACGCGCGGCGGCGGCAACGGCGATTATTATGTCATCGTGCTTGCCCCGGCTTCGGTGCAGGAAATGGCGGACTTCGTGGACCTCGCGTTCACCCTCGCTTTCAGATACCGTATGCCGGCGATGATTCTCAGCGACGGCGTTATCGGCCAGATGATGGAGAAGGTCGTGTTGCCCCCGGTGAAGCCTCGCCGCACTGAGGAGGAGGTGAAGAAGGAATGTCCGTGGGCTACCATCGGGCGCACGCCCGACCGCGACGTGAACATCATGACTTCTCTCGAACTCCAGCCGGAGGTTATGGAGAAGCGCAACCTGAAATTGCTCGAAAAGTACGCCAAGGTTAAGGAGAACGAGACGAGGTGTGAGGTTTGTCAGTGCGACGACGCCGACTATATCATCACGGCGTTCGGCAGTGCCGCGCGCATTTCTGAAAAGGCCGTGGAGATTGCCCGTGAGGAGGGGCTGAAAGTAGGTCTCTTCCGTCCTATAACCTTGTGGCCGTTCCCCGAGAAGCAGCTCGCCGAACTGGCTGAGGGCAAGAAGGGTATTCTCTCTGTTGAAATCAACGCAGGACAGATGATTGAGGACGTGAAACTCGCCACCCATGGTGCGCTGCCTGTGGAGCATTTCGGCAGACTTGGCGGTATCGTGCCTGATCCGGAGGAGATTGTCGCCGCGCTCAAGGGCTTTATCAAGAGCGGCAGATTTAACGGATAACCTTTAAATTTATTGACATGAAAGAAGATAATATAATAGCACCTGAGAATCTGGTTTATCAGAAACCGGAGCTGATGAACGATACGCCCATGCACTACTGCCCGGGTTGCTCCCACGGCGTGGTTCACAAACTCGTGGCCGAGGTCATAGAGGAGATGGGTATGCAGGAGAAGACCGTGGGCGTCTGTCCCGTGGGTTGTTCCGTTTTCGCCTACCGCTATCTCGACATCGACTGGTCGGAGGCGGCCCACGGCAGGGCGCCCGCCGTTGCCACCGGCATCAAGCGGTGCTGGCCCGACAGACTGGTGTTCACGTATCAGGGCGACGGCGACTTGGCGTGTATAGGTACGGCCGAGACTATCCATGCGCTGAACCGCGGCGAGAACATCACAATCATTTTCATCAACAACGCTATCTATGGCATGACGGGCGGACAAATGGCGCCTACCACCCTGCTGGGGCAGAAGACCGCCACGTGTCCCTACGGCCGCACGCCTGAACTCCACGGCTATCCGCTGAAGATTACGGAGATTGCCGCCACGCTTCAAGGCACTTGCTACGTTACGAGGCAGAGCGTGGACACCGTTGCTTCCATTCGCTCCGCTAAGAAAGCTATCCGCAAGGCTTTCGACGCTTCAATGGCAGGGAAGGGTGCTTCGCTCGTGGAGATAGTGAGCACGTGCAACAGCGGCTGGAAGCTCTCGCCGGTTAAGGCCAACGAGTGGATGCGCGAGAATATGTTTAAGTTTTATCCTAAGGGCGACCTTAAAAACACTATTGACGAATGAAAAAGGAAATCATAATATCAGGATTCGGCGGTCAGGGTGTTCTTTCTATGGGCAAGATTCTGGCTTACTCCGGACTCATGGAGGACAAGGAGGTTACTTGGATGCCGGCCTACGGACCGGAGCAGCGCGGCGGCACCGCCAACGTCACTGTCATCGTCAGTGACGAGCGTATCTCTTCGCCCGTTCTCAGCAAATACGACATCGCCATCGTGCTCAACCAGCCTTCGCTGGACAAGTTCGAGCCTAAGGTGAAGCCGGGCGGCGTGCTCATCTACGAGGGCAACGGCATCATAAATCCGCCTACGCGCAAGGACATCGACGTGTACCGCATCGATGCCATGGACAAGGCTGCGGAGATGAAGAACACCAAGGTGTTCAACATGATTGTGCTTGGTGGCATGCTCAAGGTCGCCCCTGTCGTGAGCGAGAAGGGCGTTGAGAAGGCTCTCTTCAAGACTCTCCCCGAGCGTCACCACAAACTTATCCCCCTCAACATGGAGGCGATAAAGGTTGGCGGCGACATCATGCAGAAGCAATAACCACCTTATATTAGATATAGGCATATAGCATTGGAGACAATGCCCGGCGTTTTGTGCAAGAGTACATCCGTCTGGCGTTGTCTCCATTTTTTTTGCTTATTTGTGTCAAACTGTCGGCAAAACAACGCTTTGTCTGCCGAAATGGCAAACTTTACCGCCGAAAAAGTCCAATGGCAGGGTCTTTGTCAATATAATTCCAACTATAAAAACTACCGTTATGCAGTACACAATAAAAGACTTGACCAATGGCGCAAA
>CAVHWJ010000061.1:0-11601 GCA_963639565.1 uncultured Prevotella sp.
TATGTTCAAAGTCTTTGTATTTAAGTTCAAAGTCTTTGAACATAGATTATCCTGTATGTTTGACTGAACGGTATGACCTTTTTAAATGGAAGAGACGTTCATTACAGGTGTCAATCCCGTGACTATGGACGACTTTACAAGCGGCTTCAACATCGGCACGAACTATACCCTAAGCTATCAGTTCAACGAAATGACTGGCTTCACGGAGGAAGAGGTGCGTGATATGCTTACCTATTACACCGACTCCTGCAACATCCATAACCACACTGTGGATGAACTGATAGAGATAATGAAACCATGGTACGCCAACTATTGCTTCTCCGAGCCAGCTTACGGAGAAACGACGATATACAACTCCAACATGGTGCTTTATTTCGTGGACAACTACATCAATAGCAATGGAAAAATCCCAACCAACATGGTTGAGGAGAACATCCGTGCAGACTATAACAAGCTACGTATGCTAATCCGTCGCGACAAGGAACTCACACCTGAAGCGAGCGTAATCCAGAACCTCGTGAACAACGGACAGGTTTGCGACGATTTGGCAACAGGCTTTTCAGAGGAGAAAATCTGTAACCACGAATATTTCCTGAGCCTTTTGTATTATACAGGGCTTGTGACGATTGCGGGAAAATACCATGGCCGCCTTGTATTCAAGATACCAAACAAGGCGATGCAAGATGTTCTGGATTATCTTATGTCAGAAAACAACGATTAATAAAGGCAACACTCCAAAAGAAGCAAACCTTTTGAAACCGAAAACGCCGCAGTGCAAACGAAAGCACTGCGGCGTTTTTATGTTCATCACATCCTTGCATCATGGCAAGGACGGATTGCTTGCAATCTTGTTACTTGTTCAAGAACTTCTTTCCGTTCTTGATCACTATGCCCTTGTAGCCGGTGCCGACTTGCTGGCCGGAGAGGTTGTAGAGGGCAGACGGTTTATTCACCGTCTCGCCGGCGTTCACGGTGTTGATGCCGGTGGGGTCTACCTTGCGGTAGATAGTCAGATTGTCAGTCGCGTCGGAGAATGTGTTGAAATTATACTCCGTCTCGTCGTAACCCAAGTTCTTCCTCAAAGCAGAGCCAGTGAAGACAATCGAGGTCTTGCCGTCTGCAATCGTAATGGTGGCGATGCAGTTTGCGTCAGACTTTGTCGAAGTTCTCAGTCCCGATGAGCTTGCGCTGAGGCATGAATTCTGCTGCGTGCGGAATGCCCATCCCGTACCGTTTGCCGCCTTTATCATGGTGAGGGGCATCACATAGTCGTTGGCGTAGGCTACCGTTCCGCTGATTTTCACGGGAACGGCGGCACGGCCTGTAGACTGCACGTCTACCGCCAACGCCACGCCGTCGGCTTCGTTCACGAGGATTACCGCGTCGTTTGTCGCCAAGGTGCTCACGTCGGTCACTTTTTCGTAGGCCGCGCTCTCGTCAGCCACGGTAGCTTCGGGCTGCAGCGTGGTGCTCTTCACGGTGAACGTCACGCTTCCGTCGGGGTTCTTCATCACCTTGTATATCGGCATCCCGGTATATTCAGTGCCGGCAAACAGGGGGTAGGTCTCTTCCTTGTTCACTCCGTTGCCGAAGAGGTCGGCAGGAGCGCCGTCAGCCTGTATCTTTCTGCCGCTTGCGGTCACTACCATGGCGCGCTTGCGCGACTGCACGTTGTTCACGGTGTTGTTGTACCACACACTGGAGTTATAGCAGATGCGCTGCAACAGCAGTCCGCTGCCGAAATCAGAGGGGTACCATGTTCCGGGCTGACGGTTCTCGAGGATGAAATATTCGTTGGCGTTCTCCGGATTGCGGAACACCGCCGCCAAGTCGCCCTCAGTGAGGTTGGGGTCGGTAAGCGTCACGGTCTCCTCGTCCTGCATCTCGTGCATGTTGAGCCACCCCATATAGCTGCGCTCGTATGCGGTGTAGCCTATCGGGGCATAGGAACCGTTCAGGTAACAACCGTATTCCATGACAGACCATCCGCCATAGGCGTTGTCGCCCGAGACAGGGTTATCACCTGTGTCATAAAGGTCGGGGAAACCCAGCGCATGACTCAGCTCATGCACCATAACGCCCATTCCCATTACGGTGTCGCCTGACGAATAGTTCAGCTCATTGCCTACGAAATACGAACCGAAGACCGTGCCGTTTACAGTGCCGTAATACACGGGAAGGTCAAGTTCGTGAGGCCAGATGGTGTTCTCGTCGCCGCCCGTGGCTTCGCCGTAGCCGGCGAAAAGGACGATCACGTTGGGGACTTTGTTGTTCACCTCGTATTTCTTGAAACTCACGCCCTGGTCCATGGCAGCCTTGATGGCTTCCTTCACCAATTCTATCACATTGGCGTCGCGTCCTCTTGTGCCGTTCACGTTCTTGCCGTAATAGGCATAACCGTTGGAAACCGTCACTTTAGCCACCACGTCAAACGTAGGGTCGAACATACCGCGGCTCTGAGCCTTGAAATAGTCTTTCACGGAACCCACCTGACGCGAGTCGTCGGCCTTGTAGCCCTCTTCGTTCATATAGCGCGAGTATCTCTCCACTGTCCACTTGTCCTGGAACTTCACGTCGGAAAACTGCACCATGATGACGGGTATCGTGGGAGAGCCTACCGAGGGAAGCGAGCCTCCGGCGGTCACGCCGTACTGTCCCATGCCGTCGGCCGTGGACGCGGCGATGCGCTTTGGCCTTGCCACCTCTCCTGTCTGCGCAATGTCCGCTTCGTCGATACGGGCTGCTTCGGATGGTGTCAGGGTGCAAGAAGCGAGGAACGACTTTTCAGCATCGGTGCGCTCGCCGATGTTATGTACCGCCGTAGCCGAGGCCACCAGCTTGCCGTCCACCGCCTGTGCATAGCAAAGCGTGCCGCTGTCGTCGCGGATTACCACGCGGTTGTCTTCGGTCGTGTAGAAAGCCAAGTAGCCGTTTCCGTTTTTGTATAGCATTACCGTTGTCCCGTCGCTTTGCTTCACGGGAAACAGTTTGTGGATGGCGCGAATGGCACTGGCAGACAAGCTGAGAGCCAAAGCAGCCATAACCGTTACAAGGTGCTTTTTCATCTTTTGTTCTTAATGGATTATCTAAATTAAATAAAAATGCGATAAAAGGGACACCGCCAACGGAGACGATGCACACCGCAAAGTTAAGAAGAAAAAGCGCAACGGAAAAGGTTTTAAACAAAAATAACGTAATATTCGCAGTTTCGTGTAACGCATTAAACGAAAATGCCGCACTGCCCTGCGATGCTATCCCCGAAATCCTTTGAGTATTCACGGAAAAGCGATAACTTTGCGGAAAATCAGATTAAACCATACGGTTATGGCAGAGAATACAAACAATATGGAGAGATACCCGAAGAGAATCCCCTACGGCATGATGAATTTCGTGGCCGTGAGGCACGACGACTGTTATTACGTGGACAAGACCCGCTTTATCGAAAAGATAGAGCGCGCCAACAAGTTCTTTTTCTTCATCCGTCCGCGCCGCTTCGGCAAGACCCTAACTATGTCGATGCTCCAGCATTATTACGACATCAACGACGCCGACAAGTTTGATATGCTCTACAAGGGACTTTATATAGGCGACCACCCCACGCCGGAACGTAACAAGTACCTTGTGATACAGTTGAACTTCGCCGTTGTCAATGCCGAAATCAACAACTACCGCAAGGCTCTTGATGCCCACTGCAACACGGCGTTCGGCATTTTCTGCGACAGGTACAAGGATTATCTCCCCGAGGGTATGTGGGAAAGGATAAAAACCGAATGTAACGGTGCGGTGGAGCAGCTTGACTTTATATGTAACCGTTGTGCCGAAGTAGGGCAGAAGATATATCTCTTCATCGACGAGTACGACCATTTCACAAACAAGATTCTCGCCGAACCGGGATGCCTTGACGACTACCGCTCCGAAACCCACGGCACAGGTTATCTGCGCAATTTCTTTGACACGATAAAATCGGGCACATATACCTCGATAGAGCGTGTGTTTGTCACAGGCGTAAGTCCCGTGACGATGGACGACCTTACGAGCGGCTTTAACATCGGCACCAACTACACCCTCAGCTATGAGTTCAACGAAATGACAGGCTTCACGGAAGAGGAAGTTCGGGATATGCTTACCTATTACACCGATTTCTGCAACATCCGTAAATATACAGTGGATGAGCTGATTGAGATAATGAAACCTTGGTACGACAACTATTGCTTTGCTGAGGACGCTTATGGTGAAACCACTATGTACAACTCCAACATGGTGCTTTATTTCGTGGACAACTACATCCGCAGCAAAGGCCGCCTGCCGAAATATATGGTAGAGGAGAACATCCGGGTAGATTACAACAAGCTCCGTATGCTCATCCGACGTGACAAGGAGTTTGCACATGATGCAAGTGTCATACAGAACCTTGTGAATAACGGATATATCACCGGTACATTGAAAACTGGTTTCCCTGCTGAGAACATCGGCGACCCCGATAATTTTGTCAGTCTATTGTATTATTTCGGCATGGTGACAATCGCCGGAACGCACGAGGGCGACACAAAATTCGTCATCCCCAACGAGGTGGTGCGAGAGCAGATATTCCGCTATCTCCTCGACACCTACAAAGAGAACGACCTGAAGTTTGAGAACTACGAGATGAGTCCGCTGTGCAACCGACTTGCCTACCGCGGACAGTGGAAGGAGTATTTCCAGTACATTGCCGACGCAATCCACCGCTACGCCTCGCAGCGCGACAAACAGAAGGGAGAATACTTTGTGCATGGCTTCACGTTGGCAATGACCTGCCAAAACCGCTTTTACCGCCCCATTTCCGAGAGCGACACACAGGAGGGCTACGCCGACATATTCATGATGCCGCTTCTTGACATATACTCCGACATGAAACATTCGTATATCATAGAACTGAAATACGCCAAAAGCAAAGACCCGGAGACGAAAGTAGAGGAACTAAAGAAACAGGCAATCGAACAGGTGAACCGATACGCAGGGACGGAAACAGTGCTGTCGTCTGTCAAGACTACCACACTGCACAAGATTGTCGTGGTGTTCCACGGCACGGAAATGGCAGTGTGTGAGGAGGTAATTTAGCAGTAGTCACCGCAAGAGCAAAGGCAAAGACAAAGACAAAATCAAAAGCAAAACATTTGAAAACCTTTTGAAACCGAAAACGCCGCAGTGCAAACGAATGCACTGCGGCGTTTTTATATTCTCTCATCCTTGCCTCATGGCAAGAACGGATTACTTTAACGATTTATTACTTGTTGAAGAACTTCTTGCCGTTCTGGATAACGATGCCCTTGTAGTCCTTGCCAACCTTCTGGCCGGCGAGGTTGTACATAGTGGCGTTGGCTACCTTTGTGGTGTTGAACTCAACAGCGTTGTTGATGCCTGTTGCGGCGTCAGCGTCGCCCTGGAGAACATAGACAGCAGACTCAGAAGCGATGTCACCCTTGCCGTGGATGATGAGCCTTGCGCTGCGGCCAGTCACGCCTGAGGGCAGAGCGTCGCACTGGGGAACGATAAAGTTATATCCCCTCAGGGCATTATTGGCTGAGTAATACTCGTTGTTATAGTTGATACCGGTAATCCAGCCTTCGCCACCGCTGAGATATTCCACCTCTACGGTGTAGTTGCTGTTGTCGTTCTCATCAACCCAGGGGTAAGTGGTGCCGACAAGAGCGGCGCCAAGGTCGTAATCAGTTCCAGAGAGACCTTCTGTTGAAACAGACGCGGCATCGTCAGAAACGCGGAGCGCGTTCCAGCCATAGAACTTGTCTGTGGGGAAGCCGTCCTCAGACTCATAAGTCAGGAAATCCTTCTCAGCAATCGAGATATATTCGAAGCCTCCGTTGAGAGCTACAGGAATACCATAATTGTTTTGGTAAGTATAAGAGGTGCCGTCAGACATATTTACCGATCCGCGCTGTGAGAAATCTTCGTCATTTGCTCTTACACCGGGGAATCCCAAGCTCACACCGGTCTTGTCCATGTCAGCCAGAGTAATAGCGAAAGGCTTGCCGGCAGGAATCACGATAGGATTAGGACTCTCTGAACCCATTATAGGATCAACGGTCTTTTCCGTATTGTAATAGGTCAGCATACCCACAACAGGCGCCTTGTCTCCATATACACTGGTGTCAAAATCTGTAATCAGAGCAGAAGGATCCCAAGATTCCATTGTATAGGTAAAGTCGGTTGCACTCTCTGCCGTAGCATAAAGAGTTGCGTAAACCGTGCTTCCCGGTTTGTAACTAACGCTGCCGTCCTCATCAGTCACTTCTTCCGCGTCTGTCACATAAGCGTAGATTGTGTCGTTGGCAGGGATAGGACCGTTATCATTGTATGTAAGAGACCTTACGAAAACGTCGTCTGCGTAAATAGGAGCATCACAAGCGGGGAAATACTGAGTACAAGAAACTGCCCTGACACCATCAACGGTTCCCTCACCGAACAGAAAAGCCGTTTGGTCAAGAAAGCCGTAACCGTAAGCAGTATTCTGGTAAGTCTGTCCGTTCTGCTCTACATAACCATGGTCGTTTACCGCATAAAGGGGCAACGCGTAAGAAGCGCCATCCGAAAAGCTTACATCAGTTGAAGTCTTGACCATTCCGGCCTGTGCCAGACTGGTAATCTTACCAGACTTGTAATAGTAGTTGGTCTCTCCGAACTGATACTGAATGGAACCGTTGAAGAGGGTCGGAGCATAGTATGTTCCCTGTGCGCCATACTGCATCACGAAATTGCCATCTACCGCATAATCTGAAGCGTCTTCACTGTTAATCTGCCATACACCACTTGTGGGAGTTCCCATCTTGTTGATGAAAGTAATGTCCTTAAACGGAGGAACTACAAGAAGGGCAGAGGAAGTGCCGTAACCTTCAATGTTCCAACCTGCATAGAGACCGCCCTGAGGGAGATAGTATGTCTGGTTTGAATAAGACTTCTTCGGGCCGTTTTTCTTGGCCATACGCTCGGCTTTCTGCATCGGAGCAAAAGCCGGAGCCTTAACCTTCTGCATCTGGACACTTGCAACCTGTGCAAATCCAGTTGTGGCAGCGAGTGCAGCTGCGCTAACAAGTAAATACTTTTTCATAATTCAAAATGTTTAGTTATCTCGTATACATAGTTACGTCATACCAAATGCCGGAATTGCTTCCCGAGGTGAACCTTAGGTTGGTCAGGTCGAAAGATGTCTGTGCCGCGGTCACGTTTACCGCACCCTGAAGAGCGTCTATCGCCTTCTGCAATGCGGGGAATGCCTTTAATGCGTTTTCGCCCCTGGTATCGGCCGCCCCGATGAATGTGGTGATTATGCCATCGTCAGAAGATTCATAAATGAAATCGTAGTCCACGCTATATTCCTTTCGGTTATAAGTGTAGACGAAACGGAGCACGAAACCGTCGTTAGTGGGAACAACGGCAAATCTCGTAAAGGAGTATTTAACGTTGGTCAGCTGCGACTCAAGTTCTCCGATTATCGACTTATAAGCGTCTGACATATTCGACTTGTCAGTCCAACGCCACTGGGTGGACGCGGATGTTATCACCGACTTGAAGAAGCGCGACGGACTGTCGCCGGTTATGTAGCACTGCTCGTCGTCGGTGCTGACGAAAGCGTCCTTTGCCTCGACGTACTTGAACTCCTGCACGTATGAAACAGGGTCGCCTTCCTCCTGTCCGTTGTTGTATGACTTTACGTCACGGAAACGGAGGTAATAGTCATTGCCGCGCTTGGTTATAAGGAACGGGTTGAACTGGCCCTTGATGACGGCATCCTCGTCGTATGGATAAATCGTAGGCAGTCCATCCTCAGCTCCTTCCACCTTGTACTGGGCATTGTGGACATGGAGCACGTCGAACGAAGGTGTAGACGCGGGGAACATCTTTTCCTTGAACGCCTGAATATCCATGAGATACGACTGGTAATCCACGCCTTCCTCAATGGGGGTGAGCAGATTGTAGGTTCCGCGCTTCTTGCCTTTCAGCATCATGTATGAAGCGTCGTCGGGAGCGTCCACTATGATGAACTCATAGTCACCCTCAAGACCCTTTCCTGTCTCGTCGTTAGGGGTTGTCGAAGTACCCGTACACTTGATGTCCTCAGGGTCGCTGAACAGGTGAATCACATCGTTGTACGTGTTGAAAGTGAGCACAGGACCGTCGTCGGTAATCACGTCCCACGACGAAGTGTCGGTGAGATACTCCCACACGGTCTGCTCAGTGGTGCTGTACCTGAGGTAGGTGTAAGTTGCCGCGTCAACCGACTTGTTGGCGTGGAAGCGCAAGAGCACGAGATAGCCGTTGCCCTTGGGCGTCTCGTCGTTTGTCGTGGGGTAAAGCTGCACCGCCCATCCGTTGGACGAAGCCGTCAGGCGGCTGGAATACAGCTCGCTCGCCTCATTAAGACGCTCGGCGGCACTCTTGTCGAAGAGGTTGCCCTCTTCGTTTACACAAGCGGTGAATGTCAGTGCCGATGCGCAAACCAGACCTATATATAATATATTCTTCATTTTGTTTCCTTAAATTTTATTTCTCAACAAGAGAATTGAATTTATAAACTTGGTCGCGTAGTTCGTCAATCAGTGTCTGTCCCGAAGCCTGTGTCTCGGTCAGCTTGTTGATAAGCCGTCCGAACCTGTCGAGCGCGTACGTGCCGTCGCTGTTCCTTACCAGCGTGCGCGACTGAACAATTTCGCGCATGGCGTCGAGGTCAAGGCCGTAGTTCTCTTTCAGGTATTTCCTTACCAAATCAACCTTCTGGAGTATCACGGCGCGTCCGTCGATGCCGCTGTTGTGCTGCCACTGCGGCTGTCCGTTCTCGTCGAGCACCACGGTGCCGTCGGCGTTCCTCAGGCAAACGCGGCGGTATATCTTAGTGTCGCTTCCGCTCTGCGTGCTCTTGAAATAGCCAATGGTGTCGAGGTTACATCCCGGGGTAATCAGCTTGTTGTATTCCGTTTGGCTTGAACAGTCGATTTCCTCCCAGTCGAAACTTGCCGATTCGAGTTTCTGCTTCCACTGCAGGGTGTCCATGGTGATGTAGTTTGCCATGGACTCCGCCCAGTCCTCACTTGTGGCACTTGAAGCGTAGGGAGTGACAAAGCCCTGTCCCGCTTTCAGCGAGTCGGCGGCGTCGCTCCATCCCGCAGCGTCGTAACCGTTGGAGAGCACGTTGAAGGATGTCGGGTGCGAAACGGTCTGGTCAAGGATATGCGAGAACTCGTGGTGCATCGTCTTGAAGAAATACTCGTTCATCATGTCGAGGTTCGTCACGTCAAGGTTGTTCACGTTGTAAAGGTTAATCTTCACACCGGAACTTGCGTCTCCGAGCACCTCGGTACCCTGCGAAGCGTTGTAGTTCTTTGAACCCGTTACGTTGATGATGCGCGGACTGTAAATCTTGAGGAAGTCCGAACCTCCAAGTTCCGTGTACACGTCATACCAGAGGTATTTCGCGAGAACGGCGAGATCCACGCTCTTGTCGTAGGCGGCAGGAGTGAGGTTCTTGTTCATGTCGGAACTCTTGTCCTCAAACTTGTAGACGAACTTCACGTTGTAAGGCTCGAGGAACTCCTTTTTCAGGAAAGTGTCGAGCGGGAACGTGTACTGCGTCTTGTCGAGATAATCCTGAGCGGGGTCAGTATCGAAGATGGTTGCCGTGAAATCATCGTTGGAGCAGGAAGAAAGGCCTCCGGCAACAGCGGCGAACAAAGCGACAGCCAATGTCTTAAAGCTATATTTCATTTTGTTATCCTCCTTATTTTGAATTGATTACGAAATCACTTGCCTTCATTGTGGCTTTCTTAGCCTCTGAACTGTTGGTAGACGTAGGACGGGAAGTGTCCATTCCTGCCGACAGCGTTTCCCAAGGCACTTCGATTGCCCTGAGGCCGGACTCAGGCTCGTTTTCATATCTTTCCATCGTCACGCCCACGATGTGGGTGTATTCAAGGCCCCAACGCTTCAGGTCGTAGAAGCGGTGTCCCTCAAAAGCCGTTTCGTATCTGCGGAAATCATTGATACAGTTCATGTACGGACGAGCCTCGTCTGACACTACAAAGTCAGGGCTTACTCGCTGCGTAAAGCTCCAGCTTGCGTAACAGTTCGTGTTGCTGCCGCTGTAATATTTGGTGAACTCCGAATTTGTCATGTACTTGTTGTAACCGGTAGACACGAACTGCTTTGTGTCTTCCGCGCTGAATGTGTTGAGCTGGCAGTTCCAGTACCACCGCAAATCATTGGCGGCATCGGCGTATCTGCCGAGCATCGTTTCTGCCTCAGCGCGTTCAAGAAGAAGGAGCTGCGCCGTGAACGCACGGAATATCTGGTGGCAGTAGCCGATGCCTGACACCTTGTCGGAATACTCGAAATGCTCGCCAATCTTGGAACTGAAATAGCCGTAGTCGTGAGAGCTGCTGCCGAAAAGCTGTCCCGCAACGAGAACGATGCCGGGCGCATAGTAACCTGTCCACAGTGAAGTATGGTCAGTGCGGTACATCATCGCGAGGTTCGTCGCCTTTCCTGCATAGGAATAGCGGTAGCCGAACAGTTTTCTCTCAAGAAGCGAATAGGTGTCAATGAGCATGAGGTTGTTGTTCTGGCTCGGCGCATGCCATACGTTGGCATAGTCGGCGAGGGTTGAACATCCGTGGAACTGTGAATAGTCCAGTGTCATGCGCTGGAAGCCTACGGAATCAGTGCCCAAAACTTGGTTCGCGTGCTCGATGACCTTCTGGTAGTCGCGCTTGAACAGGTAATAACGCGCGGCGAAGGCATGGGCTGCGTTCGTGTTGAAGTGATACTTGGGAGCCGTGGTGTAGTTCACGTCGCTGATGAGCGAAAGCCCCTCTTCAAGGTCTTTCCCGATCAGGGTATAAACGCTGTCCACATTGATACGGTCGTATTTCTTTGAAACCACGTCCTCAATCTCCGTTACGTAAGGCACACCTACGTCGTTCTTGCTGTCGGCAGGGTTCTTGTAAGTTTCAGAGAAGATGTTAACGAGCTGGAAATGGTCGTAGGCGCGCAAAAGCAGAGCCTCTCCCTTGGCGGCCTTCAGCTTTGAGGAATAGTTGCCGTCGGGAGCGATTGTCTCGATTGCAGCCAACGCCTGGTTCACCGTAGCCACAGAGTGATAATAGCCATACCACAGTCTGCCGGGTGAATCGTTGTCAGAGTATGAAGCGGTGGTAGCCGGCTCAAACCTGAACATCTCGTCATCCCATTTTGAATAAGAGCTGTAGTTGTAATGACTCAGCACCTGCTTCTTTGACGGGTTTGAAGGGTAATGGGGAGACTGGTTGTCGATGACGTTATCAGCTGAAATCTCGCCCACCCAGGCAGGGTTGCCCGAGGGATAGGCCGAAACCAGAAGGCTCACCACCTTGTCTTCCGTGTTTATTTCGGTACGCTCATCGGGCACCTTGTCGAGGAAACTCTCGCTGCACGAAGCAGCGGCTGCAACGACAACGCCGAAAGCCATGACCTTGTTTATATATGATTTCATATTTTCTGTATCCTTATGTTACAAATCATGAATTAGAGTCCGAGGCGGACTGTAAGAGTGAACTGCTTTGAGAGAGGCGTTGCCAC
>CAVHWJ010000062.1:0-11591 GCA_963639565.1 uncultured Prevotella sp.
GGGAACAGTACCGTTCTGCCCTTTGAGAAGCGTTATTTCTCAGGCGGCGCAAACTCCGTGCGGGGTTGGTCGGTCCGGGGGCTCGGTCCGGGCGGTTTCCGCGGCAAGGACGGGCGTATCGACTTCATCAACCAGACCGGCGACATGAAGCTCGACCTCAACATGGAGTTCCGCACTTTCCTCTTCTGGAAATTCTACGGTGCCGTATTCGTCGATGCCGGCAATATATGGACGCTCCGGAGGTATGAGGAGCAGCCCGACGGACAGTTCAGGTTCAACACTTTCTACAAGCAGATTGCCGCCGCATACGGTCTCGGTGTGCGCCTGAACTTCAACTATTTCATCCTGCGTTTCGACATGGGCATGAAGGCCATAAACCCGGCATACGAAACGGAAAAGGAACACTACGCCATTGTCCACCCCGATTTCAGCCGCGATTTCGCCTTCCATTTCGCCGTTGGGCTGCCGTTCTGACAAACTAATGTTGAAAAATCTTACTGAATAACATCTTCGTACGCTTTGTTTCCTTTACCCAAGCATAACAAGATGATAATTGCCAACAAGGGTGTTGCAAACAAACTGACCAAAACCCATAATGCTGCATTGCGCTTTCTTCTGTTAGCCATTACCGCTACCAAGACATACATACCTATGTAGAAGCCCACGATAAATAAGGCGAACATTACACCTACGATACCCCACATTGCGGAATCACTTGATTCAGAATCATTCGACTCCAAATCGTCCATCGGTGATGCTTTAGAATGAACAACTTTGGGCGTATTATATGCTTTCAACTCGAACTTGATTTTAAACTTATGCGCCTTAATAGGGCTTGGTTCAGAAAGATAATAAGAATACTCTCTCTCATGTTCGTAAGCAGGGACATTTACTTTTTTCGTCATTCCGGGAGCAATCTTGATATTAGATGACAAATCCTCATAATCAAGTGCTTTCCCTTTCATGTCAAGATAAGTGATGCGGTATGTGACATTACGAATGTCCTCACTCGTATTGTTTTTTAAGGCGATGGTTCCGTCAAAATCGCTCCATGCCTGTTCGTATGAAACCATGGTAACAGCTTGAAGACTGTCTCCGGATTTCGCTGACATAACCAACGATACCGTCAGCATCAGTACTACTAATAATTTTCTCATAATAATATTGGCGTTTTATAATTTATTTGTGATATAACACAAACCATATTGATACAGCACTTTATGTGGTTCTCAACTGGCAGGTTTGAAGAGTTGTATAGTTTGTCATACAGTTTTATAACCTTGTCATTCCCCTGTATCTGACGAATCCATTATATCCTCGAATGTTTCGCAAGCCTCGGCATCCGAATCTAACAGCAGCCAGTATTCCCAAAGCTTTCCTGTCGCTTCTGACTGTGCCTTGCACCATTCCCGGGCGGCGTTGGCCTTTATCGTAGCGTCCTGGTCTTCACGCCCGAAACGGTCGTCGTCCTTTATTTCCAACAGAATGTTCTTGTCATTCAGATTAAGGAATATCGCAAAGTCGGGAGAGTAATTCCCCACAGGTGTGAGAAGCGTCAATATCCCGGGCAAATTCCTGAACCAAGACTTCACCTCTTCCGCCGTGTCTATGATTTTCGCAATATGATATTCGGTTGATGTGTCGAAAGGTACGGCTTGGTAAAGACAACGCGACCATCCCCCGAAAGGAATACCCTTGTGAACCCGGTTTGACCACGATGAGCAATTCATCGAATTGTCGTTTGGAAATCCGTATGTCTCAGGCACATTGACTTGTATTGCCGATAGGTCGATGACTATATCCTCATCAACCCATTCGTAGCTGACTTTCTGTTGTTTGTTAAGGTTGTCAAGACATTCTTTGATATGCGCCACCACCCTTGACGGATCCAGTTGTACCGTAGCTTCTGTAAAGCGGCTTGCAAGAAGAAAGTTCTCTACGAGTTTCTTTACCTTTGCAAAATGCCTCGCATATTTCAGGTATTTGCATTGTTTCAGAACCTCCGTCGTGACCATTCCTACAAATTCGTCACGCGGAATTTCGATGTTACACCCGAGCCTCTTTACGGTTTTCGGGTCGTTGATCAGGAAGAAATGCACATCCTTTGCCTTCAACGGGGGTATACATATTTTCTCTAAGGGCAAAGCGGCTTTGTTCATCTTGAACTGCGGAATTACAAACTTGGACGTTTCGCCAACGACATTGAGCGTTATCTTTTTCTTTGGTATGAAATTGTCTTCGGGATGAGCCGAATTGGTGCTGGCATCAACGGTAATTCCTGTGTTCTTTGTTCCGAACCCTTCCTTAGTCAGACGCTCCACGATTTCCTGCATCGTTTCGCGCCCGAAGCAAAGCACGTCAAGCGTGTCCACTTCATCATCCCCGGTCTGCGCCCCAAACGGAAGCCTGAGTCCGCGTCCCATGATTTGCGTCACCAGTGTGGTGGATGCCATAGCCCTGAGCGGAGCGATTACGTAGATGTTGGAGACATCCCAACCCTCGTTAAGCATACCCACATTGACAACAACCTTTACAGGTGACGAAACTTCTTCTATGCTTTTCAACGCAGGTACAAAGTCGTTCTCGTTCAGCTGTGAATGAACCAAAAGAACCTCGTTGCGGTTGCCCAGGTAGTTTTGAAGCCACCTTGTAGTCGCCTCTGCATGAGGAATGTCTTCACACGCCACAAGCATCGTCGCCTTAATGGTCTTGTCAATGCCGTTAAGGGAACAGTAATCGTCAATGAATTTCTGTTTGGTGTCAAGGCGTTGCAGCGCGAACCTCAGCGTAATCTTGTCGTAGTCTTCCGCGCTTATTGCTTCCGTCTTCTTGTCGGGCATCATCCTCACAAACTTTGTGTATTGATGCTCGTTGAGGCAACGTTTCAAGTCGTAACTGTAAATTATGTTGTTCTGATTTTCTGAAACGGATGCCGTAGTGCCGACAATCATTCTCGCTTTCAGGTCGTTAAGTTCTCTTCTCCACACCGAATCATTGTCGTCGTCAAGTCCCAGATGATGCGACTCGTCGAAAAACACCACCAAATCTTTCAGGTTCTGCAAATACTCAATCGGACTGCACTTGTCGTGTTCACCCTTTTTCTTCATCCTTGCGCCGCTGGCGGTCAGGGCTTGTGGTGAAATTATCCATATCCTCGGACCGCCGCCAAACAAAGTGGCCTGGTCAAAGTCACTCACGTTGGCTTCCGAATCGAATACGGTGGGATAATCAACAAGCGTAGGTTCCACGAAGATATATTTGTTGTCGTTGAGGCATACGTCCTTGAATTTCCTGACAATCTCCGTCCGCGGCGATACAATCATGAAATTCTTGCTTTCGCCCGACAAATACAGGTATGCCATAACGGCACCTATCAAACGTGTTTTGCCCACACCGGTTGCCAAGTGGAAGGTGAACTCAATGGAATCGTGTTCGTACTGCCAATCGGGGTAATTGTTTCTGAACAGTTGTGCAAGTTCCGTCTGTTCCAAATCGCACAAGGCTGTTTCGGAGTTACGCATGACTTCATGGAATTTTTCCAACGCCTCCCTTTGCGGAAGACGCAAATTCATGGCAGTTACAATACGCTCGAAAGATATTTCTTTGTTGTTCATATATTCAAATTAATTCAAAAGGTGCTCTTCGCAGTACAACGTTTTTGGGCAGGTTCATCATCCCTTCCATTGCTTCGTATATGACGACTAACTTGTGTGACGGATATTTGCGCCTGTATTTGTCCAAAAGCATAGCGTCGAGTTCTTCGTCTTCAGGCACTACGATGACGCACCTCCCATCTATGCCATAGTACGCAAAATCAGTTTCTTCCGTTTTGTAGGCCCCTGCCAGTCCGGCATAAAAAGCATCCACGTTTTCTTCCTCGTCAAAAAGGGGTTCGATGTCTCCGCTTTTCGTATTGCATTGCAGACGTGACTTTGATATTTTCAGGATGTCCAGACAGCCATTTTGAGGAACAGTCGCGCTCCCTATCGCATCATTGCCCTCTATCGACACTTCATCCTTTCCGTCAAGAGTTGCCGACAGTCGCTTCTTTGCGGTTTCGTCCCATGTGCGGATTTCTTCATCTGACGAACCTGTGACATGAATGAACTTTCGTTGCAGTTTCATTGCGACACACCCGAATACGGCGTTGGAGTCTCCCAAAGCCATAACCATGTCTGACGTTTTGGGGGCTAACAGTGAAATGAGGTGTGCCAACAGTTTCTGCGGCTTTGCCGTCATGTTTATTTTTCCTCCCACCAAACCGCACTGCTTTAGTGATTTGCAATGCTGCGTCGCGTCCTGTGTATGTCCGTAGTCATACCACGGCAGAAAGTTCATCACGGCTTGCCGCTTTTTTGCGTCGTTCCTGTCAAAGAATTTTTTTATGGAAGGCAAGGCTGAACCGTTTGAACCGAAAGAGGCTTTCGCCCTTGCTATACCTTCTATCAGGGTTTTCAGTCCGAACTCCCAATAACGTCCGCTGCCGGGGGAATCGCTTCTCATCGTGAAGGGTTCTCCTCCCTTGGCCTTGAAGACCAGTGAGAACTCCTGCCCCGAAATGCCAGTCAGTTCTTTCTCTTCCAAATCCTCAACGCATAACTCTCCGCCCTTTGATATGTCGTTGTCTTTTTTGAGCAGCCACCATATCCTGTCGGGCAATGTGTAAACGTCATCAATGTTTTCCGCGTCGCGCACTTTGAACCGTATTGTCTTCTGTGCGCAATGACCGCTTTTGTCTGTCGCCTTTACGGTAATGTGAAAGTCGCCCGTCTCGTTTACGCTCTCAAACCATAGCGAACCCAATATGCCGTCGAAATGATACCGTCCCTGCGGAAGGTTTGAATCGACTATTTCCCAATGGTACGGCGAGGTGTTTATCTTGAATTTGGTGGCTTCGCTGCCGGAGCGCGCCCCTTTGTGTCCGTCTATGTAGCACCCTCTGAAGTCCCCGTCGTCTTTCAAGTCTTTGGGAGTTACCAGCACGCCGATTTTCTCCAAGTCGTCAATGTCGCATTTGCTGAACACAACGATATAGTCGAGCACATCCGTAGGCACGTTATGGTCATTTTGCGGCGCATACTGCTTTTGCCACACGAAAGTGCCGACATAATGATTTTTCCCATACACCTCTTCTAATATTATCCTTGCGTAATGGCACATCTGCTCATCCGTGTGGATTGCGAAAAAGCCTGTGCGCTTTAGGCAAGGTAAAGCCAACTGTGCGGACTGCTGAATCAGCGACAGCCATGTTGATGTGGCGTAACCGCTTTCCGCTTCTGCCTGAAAGGTGGTCAGCCGTGGCGCGTCAAAGTATATGAATTGCAATGACGAGGCGACGTATGGATATACTGATTTCAGGGAGGATATGATGTCTGCCTCCACGCAATAACCGAGTACGTCGTCACCTTCTCCCATTCTCGAATCAAAGAGCAACGCCCTCTTCTTGTCGTATGTTTCATACGGCGTAAGCCGCCATTTCCCTTCATTGAAGCCCAACATACAATGTTTTCCGGGCCAGTTCAGTTCTATGCTTCCCGAATATGGGTTGTTCTTGCCTTCTTCCATGTCGTTAAATTTCTATTTCGAGCCGTTTCAGCGTTTCTTCCGTTGCGTTCCATTCTTTCCACGGTTCGGTCACGGGTATTCCCTCAAAAGCCTGTCGGAGTGTCACCCACGGCAATTTGTCTATCGAGGGCTTTGAGGGGTCTGAATGAGTTGTAAGGGTATGAAGCTTCTGGAGTATCTTGTTCGCGAACATATTAGGCTTTCCCTTTACCCCGAGCATCAACACCCTGCGGCGAGTCTGCGGCACTCCGTAGTCTGCCGCATTTACTACCGTGACGGCAAATCCGTATTTCAAGCCGTCTTTGGGTTTGCTCATCCTTTCAAACAAATCCGCCACGTATGCTTTGTGCTCTTTTGCCATAAGCAGTCCCGGCACATTTTCAAACAGGAAAGCCTCCGGCTCACAGTCGGCAATGGCGGTCGGGGTAAATCCCATAACGTCCCTCGGGTCGGCAGCACCCTTTTGGCTTCCGCCCATTGACCACGGCTGGCATGGAGGACCGCCACACAGAAGACCCACCTTGCCGCGATATTTCTTATAGTCAAAATCCTGTGCATATCCCTCTACCACGCAACCCGCGCTCCAACGCTTGTTCGCACGAAGCACTTTTGCCGCTACGTCCCATAGTTCTATCTTGGCAATGGGTTCGAGGTAGTCGAAACCTGAACTCAGTCCTCCGATGCCGGCGCATATTTCAATAAGGGATTTGTTCTCAAAGACAATCCGCTCTTTCAGTAGCCCTGCCACGATTTTTGACAAAGGAGGCGGCACGGCATTGCCGAGTACAGCTATCTTGTCGTTTTCAGAAATGCCTTCCACGTTCACCCATTCCGCTGGGAAGCCCTGTATTGCGGCTATTTCCGAAACGCTCATCCTGCGTATTTTCTTGCCATCAACGACATGAGCCTCCTGCGGCCTTCTGCACCATTCCTTGCGCACGGTGGTTGATGGCCAGTCCATTACCTGGGGCCTGTGTTTGGGGTCGTTTGACACTTTGTCTGACCAAGTACTTTTCAATAATTCCATGTCGTTATATAAACTTTTGCTTCACGCAAAGTTACAAATATTTCCGCGATTTCCGGTTGTCTTGCCCTTGTTTTTTATATTGCGTGAAAAATTATTTACGTGTGGCAAATGTTTGTCGCCGCTGTCTGTTTTACAAATGTCACAGGCAAATTTGGAGAAACTGTGCCTAAGCATTAACTTTGCACGCCAAAACGGAAATATATACACATGGGAAGAAACAAATATTCGGAGGGGGAAATACGCGAAATCGGCAAACTGCTGAGGCTGAAAAATTCCTCCAACAGGGCGAAACAAAAGGAGATTCGCCATACGCTGCGCACGGATTTCGAGTTCAACATATCAGATTTCAACGAACCGGGAAAGGCGTTCGGCGAAGCGGAGTTGCAGGATGCCGTGAGGCGCGGGGCTATCCGTATTCTCGATGACGTAACCATTGAGTCGATGAAGGAGAAAAGGGCGCGCGACAAGGCGCGTGATGAGGCAGAACGGCAGCGGCTGGCGGTGGAGAGCGGCGAACAGACCGACTGGAAACAGGCCATGAAAGAGTGGGAAGAAGCCGGGATGTAAAAAAGTTCAAAATTAATTTATGAAAAATTCGTGGTTAATTTATGGATATTCGTGTCAAAAAGTATTCGTTTTCTTTTGAACATAAATTATCGTGAATTAACCACGAATTTTCATAAATTGTAGCTATATGCTATTGCTGAATAGTTACCAAATGCCATTCGGCATAAGCCGTTGTATCACCAAAGGTTCAATCGCTGGTCAGCCGGCAGGAACATCTTGTCGCCCTCTTTCACGTTGAAAGCGTCGTACCACATCTTCACGTGGGGCAGCGCGCCGTTCACGCGCCACCTTCCCAGTGAGTGGGGGTCGCTCTTGGTGAGCTGGCGGATATACTCGTCGGTGATGTTGGCAGCCCACACCTCGGCGTATGCGATGAAGAAACGCTGGTCGGGGGTGAAACCGTCGATAGTGGCAAGCGGTGCGTCCTTTGTCGCCTCCTTGTAAGCCTCAAATGAAACCTGAAGACCTCCGTGGTCGGCGAGGTTCTCGCCCAATGTGAAGCGTCCGTTGGCGTTGAGGTCGGGCAACACCTTTATGTTAGAGAAGAAATTGGCGTAAAGGTCGGCACGCTTGTTGAAATTGTCGCCGTCGCTCTTCGTCCACCAGTCCTTCATGTTGCCGTCCTTGTCGTAGTGGCGGCCCTGGTCGTCAAAGCCGTGGGTCATCTCATGGCCTATCACCACGCCGATAGCACCGTAATTGAAAGCGTCGTCGGCCGACGGGTCAAAGAACGGATGCTGGAGGATTCCGGCAGGGAAACAAATCTCGTTGGTCGTGGGGTCGTAGTAGGCGTTCACCGTCTGCGGGTACATCTGCCATTCGCCCTTGTCCACCGGCTTGCCGGCCTTGGTGTCCACCGTCCACTTGTTCCAGAAGCGGCGGCACTCCTCAATGTTCTCGTAATAAGACTTCGTGGGGTCGATATTGAGCGCGCTCATGTCGATCCACTTGTCGGGATAACCAATCTTAACGTAGAAAGTGCTCAGTTTGTCGAGCGCGTTCTTCTTCGTCTCTTCTCCCATCCAGTCCTGCGCCTCGATGCGCCTTGCGAGGGCCTTTTGCAGATTGCCCACGAGGGTCTTCATGCGCTCCTTGGACGAGGCAGGGAAATACTTCTCCACATACATCTTGCCGAGAGCCTGTCCCATCTGGCTCTCCACCTGACTTGTTGCGCGCTTCCACAACGGGTGGTTCTCCTTGCGTCCGCTCATCGTCTTGCCGAAGAAGTCGAAGTTGGCCTGCACAATCTCGTCGCTGAGATAAGAGGCCGCGCTCATAATCTGTCCCCACTCCATGTAGTCGCGGTATTCGTCGGCTGTAATCGATGCCACCAGTTTGTCAGCACCAGCGATGAACTCCGGCTGTCCCACTACGAGTTCCTTTGCGTTTTCAGCCTTTACGCCCTGGGCCGCGAGCAGCTTGGAGAGCTGGAGGTGAGGATATTTTGCGTTGAACTCTTTGACGGACATCTTGTGGTAGTTGGCCTCCGGGTCGCGCAGTTCGGTGCTCGACTTTGATACCTTAGCCAACGCCGTCTCCAGCTTAATCACGTTCTTCATCTTGCTTTCAGCTGCTTTCTCTGAGAAGCCGAACATCTTGAACATCCTCACGATGTGCTTCTTGTAAGCCTCGCGGATAGCCACCGTGGCGGAGTCGCTGTCGAGATAATATTCTTTCTGCCCGAGTGTCGTTCCGCCCTGCACAGCCTTCAGCGTGTTCATCGACGCGTTCTTCTCGTCGGGTGCTATGTACATCCCGAAGAACTCGCTGTCGCCGTATGGCACGAGGGAGAGCTGTATGTCGAACAACGCCTTCACACTCTTCGCCTTCTCCATTTTGTCCAGCGTGGACTTCACCGGCGTCATGCCGTCGGCGTTCCTGCGCTTCTCGTCCATCGCCAACTTATAGAGGTCGCTGAGTTTGCGCTCCACCGTCCCTGCCGGGTAGGTCTTCTCCATCAGTTCCTTCAGTATACCGTTAATCCTCTTGCTGTTGTCCTCAGCTAACACGTCGAAACTGCCGTACCTTGAATATGCCGCCGGCAGAGGGTTCTTCTTCATCCATCCGCCACAGGCATACTGGTAGAAATTGTCCTGCGGACGCACGCTGTTGTCCATGTTCGTCAGGTCAAGTCCCGATCCGAGAGCCTGTCCCTGAGCTGCCGCCGCCAGTGAGATTGAGGCGAAAGCCACCATGGGTAGAATTCTTTTGATTTTCATTTTTTATGTTTAAAGTTTATGTTTAGTCAAACTATGGTAATCCTGTTGCCGCTTAATGGCTTTTACTCTTCCGCCGCGCTTACTTTCTCCAGCTCTTCAGAGAACTGCTCCCACCGTTCCACCTCCTCGTCGAGAGCCTTTTTCGTTTCGGTGTACTCCGTAACGTATTCCATGTTAGAGGCGTTTTCCGGTTGGCAGAGTATGGCGTCGAGTTCGGCGATGCGCTTCTCTAATTTCTCTATTTTCTGTTCAGAGTCCTTCACTGCTCTTTCCGCCTTGCGCACCTTCTTCTGCCACTCCTTGTGGGCGGCGTAGTTCTGCTTCGAGGTAGGGGCGGATGGTTCTTCCTGCTTGGCGGCAGGGGCTTTCTGCGAGACGCTTTCTTCCTTCCCCTGCCCTTTCGCGCCTATCGCGTCGAGCGATTCGAGGTTGCGCTTTTGCAGGAAATCGTATATGCCGCCAAGGTGCTCCACGATTTTTCCTCCGCCGAACTCATACACCTTGGAAACAAGTCCGTCGAGGAACTCGCGGTCGTGGCTCACTATGATTGCCGTGCCGTCGAAGGACTTGATGGCCTCTTTCAGCACGTCCTTGGATTTCATGTCGAGGTGGTTGGTAGGCTCGTCGAGGATGAGCAGATTTACGGGTTCGAGCAACAGGCGTATCATCGCCAGACGGCTGCGTTCGCCGCCGCTGAGTACCCCCACTTTCTTCTCCGATGCCTCGCCGCCGAACATGAACGCGCCGAGGATGTCGTTTATCCTCAGGCGTATGTCGCCGCGCGCCACCCTGTCGATGGTGTCGAACACGGTGAGGTTTCCGTCGAGGAGCTGCGCCTGGTTCTGAGCGAAATACCCTATCTGCACGTTATGGCCTATCTTGAGGTTTCCGCTGAAAGGTATCTCGCCCATGATGCACTTCACGAGAGTGGACTTTCCCTCGCCGTTTTTCCCCACGAAAGCCACCTTCTCGCCGCGCTTTATCGTGAGGTTGGCGCCGGAGAAAACCACATGGTCGCCGTAAGCCTTCTCCACGCCGTCGCATATCACGGGGTAGTCGCCGCTCCTGAGGCAGGGCGGGAATTTCAGTCTCATCTGCGAGTTGTCCACGTCGTCAATCTCTATCGGCACAATCTTTTCGAGCTGCTTTATGCGGCTCTGCACCTGCACCGCCTTGGTGGGCTTGTAGCGGAACCGCTCGATGAAGTCCTTTATGTCGGCAATCTCCTTCTGCTGGTTCTCATACGCCCTCAGCTGCTGTTCGCGGCGTTCCTTGCGCAGTTCCACATACTTGTCGTATTTCACCTTGTAGTCCACCACCCTGCCGCAGCTGATCTCAAGCGTGCGGTTGGTCACGTTGTTTATGAAAGCCCTGTCGTGGCTCACCAGTACTACAGCCTTTGCGCTCTGCGCCAGGAACTGTTCGAGCCACTGTATGCTCTCGATGTCGAGGTGGTTGGTAGGCTCGTCGAGGAGTAGCACGTCGGGGCTTTGCAGGAGAATCTTCGCCAGTTCTATTCTCATTCGCCATCCTCCGCTGAACTCGCTCGTGGGGCGGTCGAAATCCGTGCGTGTGAAGCCCAGTCCGGTGAGCGTGCGCTCCATGTTGGCCTCCATGCTTTCCGGCTCCGCCATCATGTAGCGGTCGTGGGCGTTGCTGAAACGCTGCACGAGGTCGAGGTATTCCGCGCTCTCGTAGTCCTCGCTCTCCGAAAGCCGCTTCTGCAAATCGTCCACCTTGTCTTTCAGCGAGGCGATATTGGCGAAAGCCTTGCGCGTCTCCTCCCTCACGGTGGTGTCGTCGGTGATTTTCATCACCTGTGGCAGATAGCCTATCGTGGTGTCGTTCGGCACGGAGACGGTGCCCGCCGTGGGCTTTTCCTGTCCGCAGAGTATTTTTAGCATGGTGGACTTCCCCGCCCCGTTTTTCCCCACAAGGGCGATGCGGTCGCGGTCGTTCACCACGAAGTTCACGTCCTGGAAGAGCGGCTTCACGCCGAATTCAACCTTTAGTCCGTCTACTGAAATCATCTTGTATTTTAATTTTTCCTTTAACCCTGCAAAGGTACAACAAAAAAGGTTCTTGGGGGAATAATTCAGGCGATATAATGTAAAAACGGAAACAAAAAAAAGACCGCCAAACTGCGGTCTCTCTTGCTGCGGTGCGTACGGGACTCGAACCCGTGACCTCCTGCGTGACAGGCAGGCATTCTA
>CAVHWJ010000063.1:0-7823 GCA_963639565.1 uncultured Prevotella sp.
TTTATTTCCCTTGTAAGGGGTTTCAAACATTGAGTTGCGAAAATACGCAAAATACACGAAACCGCAAAATATTGGTCAAGGAACTTGCAGGAAGGCCAAGGGAATGGCGAATTAAGCTATTTTTTAACCGCTTGTCCTTTTTATTACATAATATTGTGTATCTTTGCAAGCACCAAGGCGACCTTGGACCTGATAGGAAAAACTTAAACCGAATACATCAACAACTAAAATTTATGAAAAAGCTAAATGCACTTTTCCTCTTGTGCCTGCTTTTCCCGCTCACTATGATGGCCTCCGTGTGGGAGACCGAATACAAGCAGGTGGAGCAGAGCATCAGGGAGCCGAAGTTCCCTGACCGTACGTTCATCATCACAAAGTATGGCGCGTCGCTGAAAAACACGGCCGCCAAGAACCAGAAAGCCATCAACAAGGCCATCGAAGCCTGTTCAAAGGCCGGCGGCGGCAAGGTGGTGGTGCCGGCGGGAACGTGGACGACTGGCGCGATACGCTTGCGCAGCCACGTGAACCTCGTGATAGAAAAGGGCGCGACGCTCTTCTTTGAGTTCGACCGCAGCCTCTATCCCCTCGTGGAGACACGCTGGGAGGGACTCGACTGCATCAACTACTCGCCCCTCATCTACGCCTTCAAGGAAACCGACGTGGCAATCACCGGCGAGGGCGTTATCGACGGCAACGGCTCCGACGACACATGGTGGCTGATGAGCGGCAAGACACCCAAGAGCCGCGACGTGGTGGTTAAGGAGAAGCAGCAGAACCCCGGCGGCCGCGCCGACCTGCTGAAAATGGCTGAAGACGGCGTGCCTGTGGAGAAGCGCGTGTTCGGTCCGTGGAAGGGCCTGCGTCCGCAGACGGTGAACCTGAACCAGTGCGACGGCATCCTCATCGAGGGCGTTAAGATGATACGCTCGCCGTTCTGGGTGATGCACCCGCTCCTGAGCAAGAATATCACCGTGCGCCGCGTCCACGTTGAGAACCACGGACCCAACGGCGACGGCTGCGACCCCGAGTCGTGCGAGAACGTGCTCATCGAGAACTGCATCTTTGACACCGGCGACGACTGCATCGCAATAAAGAGCGGACGCAACGAGGACGGACGCGAGGGCGGCAAGGGAAAATACGTGGGCAGGCCCAGCAAGAACATCATCATCCGTAACTGCGACATGAAGGACGGCCACGGCGGTGTGGTGCTCGGTTCTGAGATTTCGGGCGGATGCAGTAACGTGTTCGTTGAGAACTGCACCATGGACAGCCCCGACCTCGACCGCGTGCTTCGCATCAAGACAAACTCCTGCCGCGGCGGCGTTATCGAGAACGTGTATTTCCGCAACGTCAAGGTGGGGCAGTGCGGCGAGGCGGTGCTGAAAATCAACACCAACTACGAACCCAAGGAAGTTGGCAAGCGCGGCTTCTATCCCACTGTGCGTAACGTGTACATGGAGAACGTGACCTGCCAGAAGAGCAAGTACGGCGTGATGATCGTGGGCTTCGACAACATCAACACCATCCACAACATCAACCTGAAGAACTGCACCTTCAACGGCGTTTACGGCAAGCCCGTGTACATCACCGGCCAGACCGACCAGCCCAACTACGAGAACCTCGTGATCAACGGTTCGCAGATACTCTCGCAGAACCCCTACAAGACATACAGCCAGTGGATGGCGATGTCGGAGATACAGCGCAACCCCGACCCCTGCTATCTTGACTTCGCCAAGAAGCCCAAGTGGGGCTACGTTACGGGCATCGAACTCGAGTCGCTCCTCGACGCTTACCAGTCGTGCAAGGACGAGAGCATCATGGACTACCTGAAGAAATACCCCGCCAACATGATTGACGCTAAGGGCAACATCACGGGGTATGACTACAACGCCTTCAACCTCGACAACACCCGTCCGGCGCGTTTCCTGCTGCGCATGAACCAGCTCTTCCCCGAGAAGAAGAACGAACTCGCGCTGAAGACAATCTTCAGGCAGCTCGAAAAGCAGCCGCGCACCACTGACGGCGTGTGGTGGCACAAGGCAATCTATGCCTACCAGGTGTGGCTCGACGGCGTGTACATGGGGCATCCGTTCTACACCATGGCGGCCCCGATATTGAAAGGCGAGAAGAAGGCCCAGAAATACTACGACGACACCTTCGGCCAGATTTCAAAGACCTTCAAGCGCACGTATGACGAGAAGACCGGACTGTGGAAGCACGCTTGGGACGAGACCGGCGAAATGTTCTGGGCAAACAAGGAGACAGGACTCTCGCAGCACACTTGGGCGCGCGCCCAGGGATGGTTCGCAATGGCGATACTTGAGGTGCTCGACGCACTGCCCGAAAACTACGCCCACCGTCAGGAGCTGATCGATATGCTCAACAAGGTGATGAAAGCCACTGTAAAATACCAGGACAAGAAGACCGGACTGTGGTATGACGTTATGGACGTGAAAGACAACCGCAACTACCTTGAAGCCACGGCTTCGTCGATGTTCACCTACGTGCTGCTGAAAGGCTCGCGCCTCGGCTATTTCGACGCTAAGTTGAAGGAGGCCGGCGTGAAGGGCTACAAGGGCATACTGACAAACTTCGTTAAGGTGAACCCCGACAAGACAATCTCGCTCACACGCTGCTGCGAGGTGTCGGGACTTGGCCCGGGCGTGAGCGCGAAGGTGCTCAAGGCAGCTCCCAACGTGAAGGAGAACAAACGCCGCGACGGTTCGTTTGAGTATTACATCAGCGAACCCATCCGCGACAACGACGGCAAGGGCGTTGGCCCCTTCATCTGGGCTTCGCTCGAAATGGAGAGAATGGGCTACGACGTGGCTTCGCTGAACAAGTAAGTAACTGTTCAACATTCCATTTGCCTTGACAAAATAAATTTATGAATAATTCGTGGTTAATTCATGGTTATTCGTGTTCAAAAAAGTATCGTTTTCTTTTGAACATTAATTTCCAAGAATTAACCACGAATTTTCATTAATTAACCACGAAACAAAGTTCGGCTTACGAAGTGTAAGCCAATTTTCATTAATTGTTGATATATCCCATTGTTTTATTTTATCCTTTTATAAATAAAACGTATCTTTGCAGGACACCATGGCATAATGGGATATATTGGAAAGCTAATTTGACGATACAAACAAATAGAAGAACTATGAAAAAGATTTATCTATCTGTGGCGGCCCTCGCGCTGGCGTGCGCCGCTTCGGCGCAGAGCGACGTTCCGGCGTTCCCGGGAGCTGAGGGCTTTGCCCGTTATACTACTACCGGCGGCCGCGGCACCAACGGCGCAACCACGGTTTACCACGTGACCAACCTCAACGACAGCGGCACAGGCTCACTGCGCGAGGCACTGAAAAAGGCGGGTCCCAAGACAATCGTCTTCGACGTGAGCGGCTACATCGACCTGAAGTCCGACCTCGCCGTTTCGTCCAACACCACAATCGCCGGACAGACAGCTCCGGGCGAGGGCGTAACGCTGCGCTACTACACGGTGGTGTTCACCAAGTGCGACAACGTTATCGTGCGCTTCCTGCGTTTCCGCCGTTCACAGGTTAAGGACGTGAACGACGGCGCAGACACTGCATGGGGCAGATACCACAAGAACATCATCCTCGACCACTGCTCTATGTCGTGGAGCATCGACGAACTTTCCTCTTTCTACGACAACCGCGACTTCACGATGCAGTGGTGTATGCTCGCCGAAGGACTTAACTCAGGCCACGACAAGGGCGACCACAGCTACGGCGGCATCTGGGGCGGAAAGGGTGCTTCGTTCCACCACAATTTCATAGCCCACGTGAACAACCGCGCACCCCGCTTCAACGGTGCGCGCTACAACTGGACCGGCTATGACAAGACAAAGTACGCCAACTCAATCCAGGCCGAGCGCGTGGACTTCCGCAACTGCGTGATGTATAACTGGGGCAACGGCAACGGATGCTACGGCGGTCCCGGCGGCGGATATATTAATATGGTGAACAACTATTACAAGGCAGGTCCCGGCACGAGGAACAAGACACGCGTGACGCAGATCTCGTTCTCCGACTCCTCAAACGGCGGCGACAACCCGTTCCCCAACTATTCAAGCCGCTACTACATCAACGGCAACTACGTTACGGCTGCCGGAGCCGCGGCTGAGAACTACGACTGGAAGGGCGTTATCTACGACAAGTCGAACGTCATCAACGGCGAATACTATATGCAGGACGCCGACCACAAGTATGGCGAGAACGAGACCTACGTTCAGGATGCCAGCGGCGTGGACTGCATCAAGATTAAGCTCGATTCCCCGATTGACGCCGGCGACGTTACGACACACTCCGCACAGAAAGCCTACGAGAAGGTGCTGGCCTACGGCGGCGCGAGCCTTTACCGCGACGCGTGCGACGTGCGCTATGTTGAGGAAGCCACCAACGGCACAACCACCTACAACTCATCCCACGCCGGCGTTGCCGGAATCATCGATGAGGTGAACGACCCCTCTTCAACGGAGCAGTCGGAGACCACCGCAAGCTACCCCGAACTCACATCTGAGACACGCGCCGCCGACTTTGACACCGACGGCGACGGAATGCCCGACGCATGGGAGGTGGCAAACGGACTGAACCCCAACGACGCGAGCGACGCCACCCTCTACACCCTCGACGGCAAGGGATGGTACACCAACCTTGAGGTTTACCTCAACTCGCTGGTGGAGGACATCGTGAAGGCGCAGAACGCCGACGCTGACTCTGCCGTGGAGGAATACTACCCGGCATACACCCCGACCGGCATCGCGCAGACTGCCGTGAAGTCAGAGGTCAAGTCAATCGAATACTACACCCTCGACGGCCGCAAGCTGAACGCTCCGCAGCAGGGCGTGAGCATCCGCAAGATGACCCTCACGGACGGAAAGACCATGACCGACAAGGTGATGAAGAACTAAGGGATTTGAAACATTTGTTGCATGGAATAAAGGGAGCATACTGAAAAATGCTCCCTTTATTCGGTTATATTGGTGTTTTAATCGAATTTTAATGCGGTAAAGTTACCAACATACCGATAAATGGACTATCTTTGCAGATGTAAAAAATATCAAAACATTATTTAATTAAATCGTTATGAAGAAAACTTTACTTGCTTTGGCATCGTTGTTTATGACGATGAGCGCGTCAGCCGACGAGGTGACATTCGATTTCACCGGAGAAACCGCATACGACATGACACTGTTGAGCGGAAATACCGGCAGCTACAATGACGACCCGTATGTTTGTACCGAAGGCAGCGTGACGCTCACCTTGAACGGTAAGACACGTTGGTGGAAAACCACCGGCGGCAACCAGCTCAGGTTCTACAAGGATTCATCCTTTGATGTGGCTGTGCCAGAAGGCAACGTCGTGACAAGCGTGGTGCTGGATGCCAAGACACCCACGGATTTCTCCTCCACGGTAGGTACATACAGTGATGGCACATGGACCGGTTCTTTGAACTCTGTTTCTATCTCTTGCACCCCGGCAAACAAAAACTCCGCTGTTTCCAAGGTTACCGTGACATACCAGAAGTCTGACGCTCCAGTGAAGAAGAACGCGGGCCTTTCTTTCAGCGGCACGTCTTTCGAGGTTAATCTTGAGGACGCCTTCACCGCCCCGACCCTGACAAAGGCAACTACCGCCGACGTGACTTACTCTTCAAGCAAGCCCGAAGTGGCAACCGTGGACGCTGCGACAGGCGAGGTGACTTTGGTGGCACGCGGAACGGTTGAGATTACCGCCACCGCAGCAGAGAACGACGAGTATGCCGCAGGTTCGGCTTCATACACCATCGTGGTAAATTCCACAAAGCAGGATGTTGTGTCACTGCCTTATTCGGAGACATTCGAAAGCTCACTCGGCGATTTCGTAATCAAGAACGAGGTTCTCGGCGAGGGCCTTACTTATGTATGGAAACACGACGCCGACTATAAATGCGCCAAGGCTTCCGCTTATGCGAAGAAGAACATCCCCTCAGGCAGCTACCTCGCCTCTCCGTGGATGGTAATCCCCACAGGAAAGAAGACCATTTTGACTTTCGACCAGGCTATTAACAAGTATTTCGGCACTCTCTCTGAGGAGGCACAGCTCTGGATCTATAACGAGAACGCTTCTTCAACCTTGCTGACAATCACTTATCCTACGATAGCCGACGGCAAGACATTCTCCGACTTTGAGACACAGACCGTGGACCTCTCGGCTTTTGCCGGCACGAAGATACTCGTGGCTTTCAAGTATGAGAGCACCGACGAGAACGCCGGAACTTGGGAAATCAAGAACTTCCGCGTTTCAGCCGACGAAGAGACCGGCATCGGGCAGACTGCCGCCAATTCAGCTGTCAAGTCAGTGGAATACTTCACCCTCGACGGCCGCAAGCTCGTTTCTCCGCAGCAGGGCGTGAGCGTACGCAAGACGACTTTCGCTGACGGAAAGACCGTGACCGACAAGGTGATGAAGAACTAAGGCATTTGAAACATTTGCTGAATGGAATAAAGGGAGCATACCGAAAATGCTCCCTTTATTGCGTTATATTCGTGGCTTAACCGAATTTTAACGCGGTAAAGTGATTAAGATATTTAGAAATAGACTAACTTTGCAACGGTAATAAACATCAAAACATCATTTAATTAAATTCTTTTCATTATGAAGAAAACTTTACTCGCATTGGTATCTTTGTTTATGACAATGGGCGCATTCGCAGAAAGCGTTACAACCGTGAACTCCAAATCGGTGACTCTGCCTTACTCTGAGTCATTCTCAGCCGATCTCGGTTCATTCGTAACTTACGACAAGTCGCTCGGCGAGGGCCTTACATACGTTTGGAAGATTGATACCAAATACAGTTGCGCCAAGGCTTCGGCTTACGTAAATAAGAACATTGCGGCGGAGAGCTACCTCGTGTCTCCGTGGTTCACTGTACCGGCAGACGGCAAGTGTGTCCTGACTTTCGACCAGGCCGTAAGCAAGTATTTCGGAACTGTAGCTGATGAGGCCCAGGTTTGGATTTACTCCAGGGATTTGACTACAACCGCACAGATGCCATTGACTTATCCTGAGGTTGCCACGGACAAGAGCTTCTCCAGCTTCGCTTCGGCAAGCGTAGAACTCTATCCGTTTGCAGGCAAGGAAATCATGGTGGCTTTCAAATATACGAGCGACGCGAACCACGCCGGAACATGGGAAATCAAGAACGTGTACGTAGGTGCCCCGACAACAGGTATCGACGGCGTTGTTGATACAAAGGCTGACGTGAACGCTCCCGTTTACAACCTCGCCGGCCAGCGCGTGAACTCAAACGCTAAGGGCATCCTTATCCAGAACGGAAAGAAATTCGTCAAGTAACCCCTTGGCGGTTTCTTGTATGTAAATCATAATCGGCATCCTCAATCCTTTTGGGGATGCTTTTTAGTTTTTTAGTTTTAGGGCAATGATAATAAAAGTATGCGGTATGCGCGACGCGGAGAACATCCGCGCGGTGGAGAAACTCGGCATTGACATGATGGGCTTCGTGTTCCGTCCCGGCGACGAACGGTTTGTTAGCATGATACATTCGCGCTCGGGGATTATCCCCGACAAGGCGCGTGAGGATATGCAGGGAGACGAACCCGCGGCGGCGGTCTGCTGCTGCGGCGACAGTGTTATAAAAAGAAGAGTGATGCGTGTGGGTGTGTTCGCCGACGATATGCCGCAGAACATCATAACGCGCGTTTACAACTATGGCCTCGACACCGTGCAGCTCGACGGCGACGAGTCGGCGGTGATGATAGACAACCTGCTAAGTAGCGTAAGCCCCGACATCCATGAGGG
>CAVHWJ010000063.1:8193-11545 GCA_963639565.1 uncultured Prevotella sp.
CCGATAACCTCGTCGCACACGGCTTTCACCTCGTCGTAGGCGTTGCCCACCGCCACGCTGTGGTCGGCCACGCGCATCATCGGTATGTCGTTCAGGTTGTCGCCGAACACCACGATGCGGTCGGCGCCCGTCTTGGCGGCGAGTTCCTTTATCGCCTCCGCCTTGGTCGTGCCTTTGGTGTAAACGTCGATAAAGCCGTCCTCGTCGTTGAAGATGTCGCGGTAGCAGTTGTAGGTGCAGCTGATGCCCTCCGCGTCGATGCAGTCGGCAATTGCCCTCAGGTCTTTGTATTTCCCCATACTGAATACCAGCATCGCCTCGTCCTCAGTGTCCATGGGCAGTTTGTCGAAAGTCGCGAGCGTCTTGAATTTCCCCTTAACCCTCGGTTCGATAAACTCCCTTTCCCCTGCGGTGAGTTCATTTACGTGGTGAACAACAATACTGTTTCCGTGCTTGTAATAAACGAACGGATTGTTTCCGTGGCTCTCGAAGATGCCTGTAAGCCGACGGATGTCACTGCGTCGGATAGTCCTTGCCGACACATAGCGTTGCCCCTTGTTGTCCCACAGGGCGCAGCCGGCCATGATCACAAACGGAATATTGGTGTTTACCTCCCTCATCAAGTCCACCGCCGTGGCTTGCGTGCGCGCCGTCGCCACGGTGAACATCGCCCCTTTGGCGATTACGGAGTTTAGAATCCTCACTGTCGTGCCGGACAACACCGAGTCGCGGTTCAGCAGCGTACCGTCGAGGTCACTCACATACAGTGTCTTATTGCTGTTGTTCATACGCAGGACTTGTCTTTAGGTTCTTCTTCGCGTATATATAAAATATGGTACTCATCATAATGCCCGTTATCGTCCACGACACGGGGTAGGCCATCATCAGAATCTGGAAGCTCTTGAAATGTTCCGCCACGCCGAAAATCCACACAATCCTCAACAGGCATGTGCCGAAGATGGTTATCAGCGTGGGTTGTATCGACTTTCCCATTCCGCGCAGCGAAGACCCCGGGATTTCATACAGACAGGCGATTGACTGCGTGGCGAGAGCCACGTAAATCCTTTCCGTTCCGAACCGCAGCACTTCGGGGTCTGCGGAGAATACGCTCAGGAACGCCGTGTGCTGCCACGTTATGATGATGTTGCTCACCATGCACGCCGCCACGCCCATTCCCATGCAAATCCAGAAGACCCTCTTCACGCGGTCGTTCTTGCCGGCTCCGTAGTTCTGTCCGATAAAGCTTATTGCCGCTCCGTTGAACGCCACTACGAGGAAATAACAGTATGACTCATAGTTGAGCGAAGCCGCCGCCCCGGCTATCGCCGCCGCGCCGTAGCCGTTGATAGCCGACTGCATCAGCAGATTTGAGAACGAGAAAATCATGCCCTGTATTCCTGCCGGCACGCCAATCTGGAGCATCTTTTTCAGTTCGTCCCATTTCACGGCCATCGCCTTCAGTTCCAGTCTGTACGGCTCTTCCTCGTTGAGCAAAATCCACACCATCAGTCCCGCGCTCACGATGTTGGCTATGCACGTCGCGATAGCCACGCCCGCCACGCTCATGTGGAGGCAGATGACGAAGAACAGGTTTAGCACCGTGTTCACCACGCCCGCTATTAATAATATGTATAGCGGTCGCCTTGTGTCGCCCATGCTGCGCAGAATGGCGGCGGCGAAATTGAATATCATAAAGAAAGGTATGCCGCAGAAATAAATCCTGAGGTAGACCACGGCGAGGTTGAGCACCGCGTCCGGCGTGCCGATGAGTTCGAGGATGGGGCGCGCCACGGCAAGGCCGAGCAGCGTCACGAAAACGCCGCTCGCCACCGAGACGAGAGCCACCGTGTTGATGGCGTCCTTGATCCTCGCCTTGTCGCTTTGTCCGATGTGGTTGGAAATGATGACGTTCGCGCCCATGGAAATGCCCATGAACAGGTTGATGAGCAGGTTAATCACCGGTCCGTTGCTGCCCACGGCGGCGAGAGCCTCCTTGCTGGCGAAATGCCCCACCACGGCAACGTCCACCGAATTGAACAGCTGCTGCATCAGGCTGCTCGCCGCGAGGGGCAGGGCGAACATGATGATCTTCATGAACAGCGGTCCATGAAGCATGTCGATTTCCTTCTTGCTCTTTGCGCTCAGACCCCTCATCACATCACGCTCTCCACCTCTTCCTCGGTAATCAGGTTGAAGTCGCCCGGCACGGTGTTTTTCAGTGCCGACGCGGCGAGCGAGAACTCCAGGCAGTGCTGGTTGTCGTCCTGCCACTTGGTGTAGGCGTGGAGGTATGCCGCGATGAACGCGTCGCCCACGCCCATCGGGTCGATAACGTTGTCGATGTCGTAGATGCGTGTGGTGTATAGCTTGCCTTCGGCGAAAATCACGCCCGAGAGCAGATGGTGGTTGGCCGAGAGGGTGTTCCGCAACACGAGAATCATCTTCTTTGCCTTGGGCAGTATCTTTTCGGCCTTGTGGAAATAGTCCTCAAAAGCCTTTTCGTCGATGCGGTAGTCGGCCGTCGTGGCCTTGAAGTCGGGTGGGGTGATGCCGGTGATGAGCTTCCACTCCCCGGCGGTGCCGAACATTATGTCGCTCTTCTCCGCCATGGGGAATAGCACGTCGTGAGCGTCCTTGCCGTATTTCCAGAGGTTCGCCCTGTGGTTGATGTCGCAGGAGATGAGCAGTCCCCCGCGCTCCGCTTCCTCCACCGCCTCCTTTGTGGCGTCGGCGGCTCCCTGCGACAGCGCGCTCGAAATGCCCGACCAGTGGAACATCGCCGCCCCGTCGAAGGTCTTTTTCCAGTCGATCATCCCAGCCTTGATTGTCGTCAGCGACGAGTCCTCGCGGTCGTAAACGATGTTGGAGCTTCTGAGCGACGCCGACTCCTCGTAGTAGTAGAGTCCGAGCCTGTCGCCGCCCAGCACGATATTGCTTATCCCCACGTTGTATTTCCTTATCTCGTCCATGCAGGCAAGTCCGATCTTGTTGTCGGGCAACCTTGTAACGTATTCAATGTTGTCGCCGAACATCGCCAGCGACACCGCCACGTTGGCCTCGCTGCCGCCGAAATAGCCGTTCCACTTGCTTCCCTGGATGATGCGTTCCTTGTCGGGGCGTGTCATCCTGAGCATTATCTCGCCGAAAGTAACAATCTTTTTCTTCATATAGATTTTCAGTTTTCGAGTTCAAAATTACGTTTTTTATTCTTTTCCGTAAAATAATTGCGCCGTTTATCAACATTATTTAGCGTAAACGTTCTCATGCGGAAAAGAAAACGGGACATATCGGACTTCACGTCCGCCATGCCCCTCTGTTTTTCTTCGTATGTAGTTTCAGGTTATTCCCTTGT
>CAVHWJ010000064.1:0-11462 GCA_963639565.1 uncultured Prevotella sp.
GGCGTTGCTTGCGGCAATATACCATAATAATCAGCAGGGCATGATTACACCTTGTCGGAATATAAGTATCTTTGCCGGGAAATCACAAACCTGCGTATGAAAGTATGGCAAAATCAACGGTAAAGAAACTGCTCCAGTCCATGACGAAGGCGGAAATCATAGAAATGGCGCTCGAACTGTATTCCGCACGAAAGGAAGCCAAGGAATGTGCCAAAAATACACGCATTTGTAAATTTATCGCGGCAGCTTTCGTCGGTTTGGAGAAATAATCGTAACTTTGAAGCCTCCGCATCCAATCCGTAAGCCCCAACAGGCTTGGGTTGGGCTGACAATCCGCTACTGCGGAAGACAATGAACAAGACACATGACATGAGCAATACGACCTTAAAATATACATTCTCCGGACACGAGTCGTTTCCCTGCAAGACCTTATGGCTAAAGAAAGGGTATGACTTCATAAAGGGACACGGCAACTGGAATGAAGCCGATTCGGTTGTAAAACTCGGCGTCGGCAAAAACATGGTGGCATCTATCCGCTATTGGATGCGCGCTTTCGGACTTACGGAAAACGACAGACTGACCGGCATTGCCGATTACCTCTTCAACGCTGA
The DNA here is from genome assembly GCA_963639565.1 of uncultured Prevotella sp. Lineage (GTDB taxonomy): Bacteria > Bacteroidota > Bacteroidia > Bacteroidales > Bacteroidaceae > Prevotella. The sequence continues at coordinate 612 of CAVHWJ010000064.1, forward strand.
CACCGGCAAAGACCCTTTCATGGAAGACTTGGGAACACTCTGGCTGCTGCACTATATGCTTGTGAGCGCAGGAGAGGCGACCCTCTACAAACTGCTGTTCACGAGATTTCAACGGGAACGCCTTGTCTTTGAAAGGGAACACGTCGTCGCTTTCGTGAAAAGGACGATGACGGAAGACGGCAAGCAGAAGGCATACAACGAGAACACGGTGAAGAAAGACGTGGGAGTGCTTTTGCAAAACTACGTGCAGCCGCAAAAGGCACAGGCAATGGAAGACTATTCTTCCCTGCTCATTGACCTCGACCTGATCCGCCAGTCGCCCGACGGCAAACAATACACGTTCAACGTGGAGGGCAAACGCCAGCTACCGCCGGGGATTTTGCTCTACGCCATTGCCAGAGAGAAAGGCGAGGACAACAGCGTGGATTACGACACGCTGCAGACCATTGGCAATATGTTCTGCCTGAACGACATGGAACTCATCGCAATGCTTATGGCAATCCAAACGGAGCATCTCGACCTTGTGCGCTATTCCGACACCGCCGGACTAAGGCAGTTGCAGTTTCTGAAACCGGTAAGCCTCAACCAAATATTAGCGTATTATTATGACGAAAAGCTTTAGTCTGTCCGCCAACATAGAAAACGGAGTCACGGGCAGCGACAATTATATTGTGACACCAAATGTAGAGAAGGTGGTCAGCGAACTTGTGAGCCAATACCAGGCCGGCGTACACAGTTTCACCATTATCGGAACGTACGGCACAGGCAAGTCGTGCTTCCTGCTGAACCTGGAGCAAGACCTGCTCGGCATGGGGACACGGCAGAACCTTCTTGTCAAGAACCCCAGAGTGCTGGCACAGGTAAACGGCTTCGACATCATAAATATTGTCGGCGAATACAACAGTTTGGAACAGCTGCTTTCTTCAAAATTGAGGAAGAAAGCCAATGGCGACAACGCAATGGAGATGCTGCGCAATTACCATAACCGGCTGAAAAAGCTGAACAAGATGCTCGTAATCGCCGTGGACGAGTTTGGCAAAGTGCTCGAACACGCCGCCAAGAACGAAGTGGAGAAAGAGCTGTATTTCATGCAGCAGTTGGCGGAGTTCGCGAACGTGCCGGGACGCAACATCCTTTTGCTCACAACGCTGCACCAGAATTTCAGCGCATACGCCTCGCGCCTGACCGCCGCACAGAAAAACGAATGGACGAAAGTGAAAGGCCGTTTCCAAGAGATTGTCTTCGCCGAACCTGTCGAACAACTGCTATTTATGGCGGCTAAATCATTGAATACCAACCCAATAGGGGGGGGGGGCAAAACCACAGTTTATTCGAGCTTGCTAAAGAATGTCGGTTCGTTTCGCCCACGCTCAAGGAAGAGACCGTCGAAAAGCTCTATCCGCTTGACACATTTTCCGCAATGGTTCTCACAAGAGCCATTCAGAAATACGGACAGAATGAGCGGTCGCTGTTCTCTTTCCTCAACGCAAGGGGAGCCAACTCTATAAGCAATTTCCGGCCTACACCCTCATGCAGCTACAACATGAGCGTGGTGTATGATTACCTTGTAGCCAATTTCCATTCATATCTCTCAGACGCGAACGCCGATTCCATGGGATGGAGCGCAATCCGAATCGCCATGGAGCGGGTGGAGTCGGTGGACTGGAGCCGGGCGGAAGACCTTACCTCAGCAATCAAAACGGTAAAGGCAACAGGACTGCTAAACCTCTTTGGAGGGGCGGGTTTCACCATGTCCCGAAGCCAGTTGGCTGCCTATATGCAACAGGCGATGGGCATAAAAGACGCGGAAAGCGTAATAGCCGAACTCATACGTCTGCGCATCATCCGTTATGCGGAATACAAGCACCGGTGTATCCTGTTTGAGGGGACAGACATCAACATAGAAGAAGAAACGGCAAAAGCCTCAGCCATTGTCCCGATGCCCGTCAATCCCGTAGACTCGCTGCGTGTCTTGTTCAACAGCCGTGTGGCGCCAGTCAAGGCATATTACTATCACAGGGGAACGCCACGCTATTTCGAGTACGCCCTCTACGACAATCCCTTGGACATCACTCCCATGGGGGATGTGGACGGATATATCGAACTGATATTTTCCACCGATAACAGGATTGACGAGAAAGTTCTCGGCTTCAGCGAGACATGCAGCCACGCCATCATCTTCGCCGTGTTCCACCGTACGGAAACCATTATCGAGCACTTGCACAAGATACAGGTGTACCAACATATCACAGACAAAGTGCTTATAGACAAAGCCGACAATGTGGCGTTGCGCGAGATAAGCAACCTTAAAGCCTACGAACAGAGTCTGCTGAACAAGGAATTGAAGGAGAGCCTGTTCTCCTACGGCGACAAAGTGACATGGGTGTTCAAGGGCGAGAAACAGGCGGTGAACAACCAGCGGGACTTCAACGCCCTGCTTTCCACGGTCTGCGACGAAATCTATTCCCTGACACCCGTAATAAGCAACGAACTCATCAACCGCCACAAACTGAGCGGCAACGTATCCGCAGCCCGCGTGAAATACCTCCAGGCACTCACGGCGGATGCCGACAAAGAGGATTTGGGCTGGGACAAAGGCAAGTTCCCTCCCGAAAAGACCATTTACTACACGCTGCTGAAAACCACGGGGCTTCACCGCGACGGACAGTTTGCCGACGCGCCAACGTCAGACGGCATCATGCCGCTGTGGAACGCCTGTGAGGATTTCCTGCGCAACACACAGGACAAGCCGCGCAAGGTTTCGGAACTCATCAAGACATTATCCGCCCAGCCATACAAGATGAAAACGGGCGTGCTCGATTTCTGGATTCCCACCTATCTATATATAAAGAGGCTCGACTACTCCCTCTTCGGCAGCAACGGGGCGTATATCCCGGACATCAACATGGAGTTCTTCGACCTGCTGAAAAAGCATCCGGCCGACTTCACCGTGAAAGCCTACGCTGAGGACGGCGTGAAAATGGAGTTCTACAACCAATACCGCAAATTCATCAACGTCGGCGAGAGCAAGGAAATAAAAGGCGACAAGTTCATCGAGACAGTCAAGCCGTTCTTCTTCTTTTACAGTCACCTGAACGACTACGCGAAGCACACTCGCAAGTTCGACCACGTAACCACATTGCGCTTCCGCGACGTGCTCGCCAAGGCAAAAGACCCCGAAAAGACATTCTTCGAGGACTTGCCCGAGGCACTCGGCTACGACAAGACTTCACTGAACAGGGAGGAGTTCGTGGCAAACTATTGCGGCATCATACAAAAGGCCGTGAGGGAGTTGCGCTCTTGCTACCGTTCGCTTATAGACCGCATCGAGGGGCAGCTCATAGAGCGGCTCGACTTGCAGGAGCATGAATACAGCGGCTACATCATTGAGATACGGCAACGCCTGTCGCACATCAAAGAGCATCTGCTCTCAGACAAGCAACGCGATTTCTACAACCACGCCATGGCGGAGTTCGACAACCGGCAGGAGTGGTATCAAAGCATCTGCTACGCCGCGCTCGACAAGCCCCTTGAGCGTCTGCGCGACGACCAGGAGGAACAGCTCATTGACAACATCGTGTTCCTGTTCCGCGAATGTGAGAAACACTCCGTGGTGTCAGAGGCGATGTCTTTCCAAGTGAGCGACGAAGAGCGCAAGCAATCCGACGAACTGGAGGCAAGGATAGAACGGATATTGACGGACGACTCGAACCTCAACATCTACGCCTTGATGAACGTACTGAAAAAGAAAATGAAATGACAACTGTAAGACACATACTCGGCATTTCCGGCGGCAAAGACAGCGCAGCCCTCTCTATCTACCTGAAACAGAAATACCCGCAGATGAAGATAGAGTACTACAACTCCGACACGGGATGTGAACTGGCGGAGACGGAACTCCTCATAGACCGCCTCGGGGCATATCTCGGCAACATCAAGAGACTGCGCGCCGCGGAGGGCAGCCCGGAAGCCACGCCGTTTGAGCATTTCCTGAAAGCCTGTGGAGGTTTCCTGCCATCCCCACAGGCGAGGTGGTGTACGCAAAAGATGAAGCTGGCGGAGTTCGAGCGATATGTCGGCGACGACTACGCCGTGTCGTATGTGGGCATCCGCGGAGACGAAGACCGCGACGGTTACATCTCGTCGAAACCGAACATCCAAGCGGTGTTCCCCTTCAGAAGAAACATCTGGAGCATTGACGTAATCAACAAAGTGCTGCACAACGACCGGCAGGAGCAAATCATCGACATTTACGACAGGCTCTGCCCGGAGCGTCGGCGCGAGGATATAATGAAAGTGCTGAAGAAGCCCATCAGCAAGCAGTTCTACTATTCAAAGAAGCTCAACGCCCTGCTCGACATCGACGTGAGACTGTTCAACCACGCGGTATTTGAATACCTGAAGACGACGGATTATCCTGTCGGCAAGCTTGACTCGTTCCCCCTTCTCGACAACGACGAGGTGCTTGTGAAAGAAGACATCTTCCGCCTGTTGCGCGAGAGCGGCGTTGGCGTGCCGGCCTACTACGAGGAGATACCGTTTGAGGTGGACGGAAAGACGGGGACATACTGCCGCAGCCGCTCGGGGTGCTATTTCTGTTTCTTCCAACAGAAGATAGAATGGATATGGCTCTACGAGCAGCATCCCGACCTTTATAAAAAAGCCATGGAGTACGAGAAAGACGGCTACACATGGAACCAAGGCGAAAGCCTTGCCGACCTCATCAAGCCGGAGCGCGTGCGCAAGATAAAGCTCGACATCATCAAACGGCAGGAAGAGAACAAAGCCAAACAAAAAGGCACGACACTGGTGGATTTGTTCGGCGGCGACATAATGTGTACTAACTGCTTCATCTGACAGATGCTCAAAGACGTTCAATGGCCGGAAGACGGCACATATTCACCACAAGGCAGCCACACGCCCTTGGAGTTCTTCAACAGCGCATTGAAGAACAGCTACCTGTTTGACTTGGAACTGGGCTATTTCAACTCAGCCGCAATCAGCGTGCTTTCAAACTCTTTCGCCACATTCACAAGAAACGGCGGCATCATGCGCATGGCAATCAACAATGTCGTTTCTGAAAAGGACAAGCTCGCCATACAGGAAGGCGAGGAAGGCAATGTGGACATGCCGTTTGACATCACCGACATTGAGGAACTGAGAAAGAGACTTGACGAATACGGAGACCACTTCTTCCGTTGCCTGGCGTATCTTATACAGGAGCACAGAATACAGATAAGGATAATCAGGCCGAAAGGGACGCAGGGTATATCCCACACCAAAAGAGGGCAGTTCAGCGACGGCGACACCATCGTGTCGTTCACGGGTTCAGCCAACTTCACCCTTGGCGGCTTCTTCAACAACCGGGAGGAGATAACCTTGTCTATAAGCGACTCGCCCGACCCGGTGGTGCAGAAGCGCATCGCCAACCGCAAAAGGGAATTCAACGAGTTGATGGCCGGCAAAGACGACACCGTGGAATACCTGAACACATCCGAACTTGAAAAGGCGATAAAAACTGCTTTCGGTAAACAGGAAATAGAAGACCTGCTTGACGTGGAGAAGAAACTCCGAAGCTATAAGCGCAACATTGAGAAAGACAATTCCGCAAAGATTGTGGCGGAGGATTTCTGCGACAGCTACGTCACCGCCCCTTGCTTCCCTTACGGAAAGCCGAGGGACTACCAGCAGCAAGCGTTCATCAATTGGAAGAACAACAAGCAAAAGGGTATCTTCGCAATGGCGACAGGCACGGGCAAGACCTTGACCTCCCTGAACTGCCTCCTGCGCATTTACAGGATATACGGTTTTTACAAGGCCGTAATCCTTGTACCCACCATCACCTTAGTTGACCAATGGGAGCAGGAGTGCAGGAAATTCCACTTTACCACTATCGCGAAGATAAACTCCAAGAACAAGACCTGGCGGCAGGAACTCGACAGCCTGAAAGCTAAGGAAACGTTTAACCTTAGCGGCAAAGAGCCTTCCTACATCATCATATCCACCTACTCGTCATTTGCCCGTGAAAACGTGTTCCACGACCTGATGGATTTCCCCAAAAAGGCGTTGAAACAGACATTGCTCATTGCCGACGAAGCCCACAACATGGGCGCGGGAAGAATACTCGACAGGCTTGAAGGGATAAAATACATCAGGCGGATTGGACTGTCTGCCACGCCGGAACGGCAGTTTGATGAGAAAGGCAACAAGGCACTGAGAAAATTCTTCGGCTGCTGCGACGACAGCTACACCTTTGAATTTACCATGCAGGAGGCTATCGGCAAGGGCGACCTTTGCAGATACGACTATTACCCACATCTTGTGCATCTTACCGCCGACGAGATGGAAGAATACGTCAGCATATCGCGGAAACTGTGCAAGTTCTTCAATTTCGACAAAGACGGCTTCACTTCTTCCGACGAAATACTGATGCGCCTCCTGCTCAAACGCAAGCGCGTCATTCACAAGGCGGTGAACAAGAAAGACGTGTTCCGCGGGATAATGGAGCGGAGGTATCAGGAGAAAGGCAACCTGAAATACACGCTGGTCTATGTGCCGGAAGGCAACCACCCCGACAATTATGACGCTGACAAGTTCGCGGACACCGAAAATGTGGGTGACGACATTGAGGCTGACCGCATCATTGACACATACACCGAGATTGTGCGCAATATCAGTCCCACGACGACAGTAAAGAAATTCACGTCCGGCATCAAGGAGCGCGGTTCTGTGCTTGAAGATTTCGCGACAGGCAAACTGGAAGTGCTCACGTCGATGAAATGCCTTGACGAAGGCGTGGACGTGCCACGGAGCGAACTGGCCGTCTTCTGCGCAAGCACCGGCAATCCCCGGCAATTCATCCAGCGGCGAGGGAGGATATTGCGCAATCACCCCGACAAGCACAGGGCGGAAATCCACGATTTGGTCGTGGCACCGGTAATTAACGCCGGCGACGAATGTTTCGCCATGGAGCAGAGCCTGCTAAGGGGCGAGCTAAGGCGTGTGCGCGACTTTGCCGCCATGTCGGAAAACGCCGACTGCGCATACCGGGAACTGGAAGAAATTTTATCGTATTACGGTTTATCCTTATTTTAGAAATTATGGCATACAGAAGAAACGATGACAAGATGCTCCAGGCGGTGCTCATGGACGAGCGTCTGATGAAGTACGGAAACTATTCTGCATCGCAGATTGGGTCTATCTACCAAGCCCTTGATTCCGACAACTGCATAATAAACGCCGTTGCCCAAATCATAAGCCGCACGAGTGAAGGAGCCACGGAAAAAGAGCTGTGGAAAGAGATTAACGAATACCTAAAACGCAACGTATGATAATCAAAGAAATCAGAATAAAGAATTTCCGCAGTTATTACGGAGACAACAACCGGTTTGAGTTCTCCGACGGTCTGACGCTGATACTCGGCGACAACGGAGACGGCAAGACCACCTTTTTCGAGGCTCTTGAATGGCTGTTCAAGACAGAGCTTGACAGGGGCAGCAAGGAATTGGAGAACGTCTCGGAAATGCGTAAGTCAAAACTCGAAATCGGCGAGCAGGACGAAGTGAGCGTCTTCATGTCTTTCGAGCATGACGGTTTGAAAAGCGTGGAAAAGTCGTTCACCTTTGAACGCACCGGCGAAACGTCATACCGTGCCGGCAAGGTGAGCTACATCGGATATGAGGACACGGCTTCAGGCCGCGAGCAAGTGAGCGGCAAACTGCTCATCAACAGATGCTACGATTCTTTCATACAAAGGTTCAGCATGTTCAAGGGCGAGTCGAAACTTGATGTCTTTGACGACAAAACGGCTCTGAAATCCCTTGTGGACAAGTTTTCCGACATCAAATCCTTTGACAAACTTGTCGAATCGGCAAGTTCCTTTGAAGCGAAAGCCAATTCTGCCTATCTCAAGGAAATGAAGTCGGACGAAAAGGTGTCGAAGGAGGCCCAGTCGCTTGAACTCAAAATCCAGCGTGTTTCCAACGACATAGCCCTGAAGAAACGCGACATCAAGGAGAAGCAGTCTTCGTTGGAACTTTATTCCTCCCGGCTCAAGGAACTGGAACAGAACCAGGAGACATCCGAACGATATAAGGAAATAGAGGACAGGCGCAAGACACAGCAGGAGAAGAAGAACAGGCTGAACTCGCAAATCAGCATGGTTGATTATAACCACGCGCTTCTCGAAAAGTTCTGGATTCTCGCGCCATATCCCAAAATCTTGCAGGAGTTCAAGCAAAAGTGTTCGGCATACAGTAAGGAAAGGCGCAGACTGGAGCGTGAGTTTGACCGCAAGCAAGCCGAGGCCATTGGCAAGCTAAAGGCGGTAAAGGAGATTCAGGGAACCCTGATTAACGGTTCCACGGAGCTGCCTTGGTATCTGCCCGACCAAGAGACAATGGAAGAGATGATTCACGACCATGTGTGCAAGGTGTGCGGCCGTCCCGCCCCGGAGGGTTCAGAGGCATACGAGTTCATGATTCACAAGCTGGAAGACTACAAACGGCACGTTGAAGCGAAACTGAAGAAGGAGCTTGCGGAAAAGGAAATAGAAAGCAAGACCCTGTATAAGACCAACCACATTGAAAGTCTCCACAGTCTGGCAATTTCACTCAGCGGCAGTGTCGAATCCCGGATTTCAAACATCGCCACGGAGATTAACGAGCGGCAGGAACTGGTGGCGAGGCTAAGGGAAGACCTCAAAAAGGTTGAAGGCAAGCTTCAGGATATTATGGACGAGAAATCAAGGCTTCTCATCCAGGCCGGCAATGTGTCTGAGGCTGTGCTTGAAAAGGATTTCAACGACATTAAAGGGCTGTTCGGGCAAAAGGGACGCGCGGAGGTTCGACTGACGGAAATGAACAATGAACTTTCACTGCTCCAGAACCAGTTGAAAGGCTTGCAGGCTGATTTCGACGCACTTAATCCTTCGAGCGGACAGGTGAAGGTGCTGAGGGATGTACACAAGGCTCTTGAAGAAATCAGCAAGGCGTTCGCCAACGCCAAGGAAGCCAACCTAAGGAGATTTCTCAATGACTTGTCGGATAAAGCCAACGAATATCTCGACATACTCAGCGCGGATGATTTTCACGGCGTTATCCGTCTGGCCCAGACTGCCGACGAATCGACGGAGATAAAGCTGTTCAGCTCCAACAAGACCGAAATAACCAAGCCTTCGGGTTCTCAGAAAACGGAAATGTATATCTCCGTGCTGTTCGCGATTTCTGATTTCACGAAAGAAAAGCGCGAAGAGGACTACCCCCTGATATTCGACGCCGCGACATCTTCGTTCGGAGACTCAAAGGAAGAGGAGTTCTATAACGTCATTGACGGGCTTGAGAAGCAGTGCATCATCGTTACCAAGGATTTTATGACGAAAGGGATTGTAAGGAACAAGGATATAGAGAAGCTGTCCTGTCCCGTTTACCGCATCAAGAAAGCAGACGGCTTTGACAAAAACAACATGGCGACTATTCGTTCAACAGTAAAGAAACTAAAGGATTAAACATGGAATCACTTTTTGAACTTTGGGGCAAGCGCAACCCGGAATGGGAGAAGCGTTACCAGTCCACAATAATGGATGTCTTCACGGATTACGGCAAGGGCGTGAACCAATATCAGGACATCCGCGGCAAGATATTCGGCGCCGGCTATGAAATCTTCATCATCGCGTTCTTCATCGGCCTGTATTATGACCAGACGAAGCCTTTGGTTGACGACAAGGCGAAAAGGAAAACACTTGGCCAGGCCATCATGTACTGGGGCAATGTGGAAAGCCGACTCGGAAGAAACTCCTACGGCAAGATACGCGAGTATATGTTCGCGGCATTAATCGCCAAGACCGACGTTGATTTGATTGCCCTTGACAAGGGGGAAATAACCGCCCGCAGTGTAGTGGATGCCCTTGTCTCGAAAATGGAGCAATACGCCAACTTCGGTTTTGATTATATTGAGGAACAGTTGGAGAACGACCCCAACCATTTCTTCAAGGAGTCCGCGTTCTTGCGTGTGTTCACGTCTTTCTTGACACAGGAAAACGACAACGCCGACGAAAACGGCGACGAGCCGGACCCTCTTGACGAAGACGAACCCGATTCATTGGACGACACGGATGAAACGGACAGCGCGGAACTGGTCAGGCTGCAAGAGACGCAGGAAAAGAAAGAATGGTCGGAAGATGACACAGAACGTCTGAAACTGTTTTTTGAGCACGGCATGGAGCTTGACAGGATAGCGGAAAGGCTTCACTGTTCGCTGTATTCCGTCAAGTTCCGGCTGTCGCGTTTGGGTCTAATGGAACTGCCGCTTGACATAACGGTGGAGAACACGGAAAGTTCTTGCCGCATCAAGAACATAGCCGACGAGACGGTTTTTGAGGACGAGGGAAAACTGAAAATTATAAACAACAAGGTTTACCGCTTCAACTACAAAACGAAATGTATTACGGTCAAGCCGGTTTACAAGTCAAACAGGGGATGGGTAAAAGGCCCCACTTTGTTAGTCGCCCACAACGATTCTGAATTGTTTGTCGCAATGAACTCAGCCGGACTGGATGCCATTGACGATTTCGAGAAAGGGGAATCGAAAGAAAAGAACAGGATTAAGGTTCACGGCACTTGGTACGACTATTATGGCGACGTGATTTCCAACGAATAACTATTTCAAGCATTTATTAGAGTGCGTCAAGAAAACGCAAACGTGCAGGAAAAGTTAAGTTCATAACTTTTGAACTTATGTTCAAAGCTTTTGAACTTATGTTCAGAACTTATGAACTTATGTTCAGAACTTATGAACATAGATTGTCCTGTATGTTTGATTAAGTGGTGAGACCTTTTAAATGAAAGAGCCGTG
>CAVHWJ010000065.1:0-11158 GCA_963639565.1 uncultured Prevotella sp.
GAAGGCACTACCCAGAAAACCGCTGCGCCATACTTTACAAAAATAAATTTATGAAAATTCATGGTTAATTCATGGCTATTCGTGTCAAAAAGATATTTGTTTTTTTGAACATAAATTCCCGTGAATTAACCATGAAACAAAGTTCGGCGTACGAAGTGAAAGCCAATTTTCATTAATTGTAGCTATATACTATTGCTGAATAGTTACATTTAAACGTCACATTCATTAAAATCCTGTTAAGAAGAGCAAAAACACAGGGGCGGATGTATCAAAATGGAGGAATTCGTCGTTATATGTAAAGGTATAATAGAAAATCTCCGCACACGGCAGCTGCTGCCGGCGGAGGAAGAAAGTATAGGGATTTATGGATTTCAAGGAAAAAGCGGTTGTCGCCATTGCGGTTGTGGCGGCGGCGACAAACGCTGTGGCACAGGATAAAGTTCACGAATACAGCGTGAAAGGCGTGGTGGCGGACTCCATCACCAACGCCGGAGAACCTTACGCAACTCTCAGCGTGGTGAGGCAGGGAGGCGACGGCAAACCGCTGAAACTCGCCACGACTGACGCCGACGGCAAGTTCTGCTTCGCCGCAAAGGGCGAGGGCAAGTTCACGCTCGTGGTGAGGTCGATGGGGAGGAACGACGCGCGCCGCGACTTCACCGTGGGGCGCGCTGACAAGGCGGTGGACTTGGGCACTATCGCCATGACCGACAACAAGACGGAGCTGAAGGGCGTGGAGGTTGTGGCATACAAGCCGCTCGTGAAGGCGGAAATCGACAAACTGACTTACAGCCTGGAGGACGACCCCGAGTCGGCGGTGAACACCGTGATGGACATGCTGAAGAAAGTGCCGATGGTGACGGTGGACGGACAGGACAACATTCAGGTGAACGGCAGTTCGTCGTTCAAGATCTACGTGAACGGCAAGCCGAGCAACATGATGACCAGCAACCCCAAGGAGGTGTTGAAGAGCATGCCGGCATCAAGCGTGAAAAAGATTGAGGTGATAACCAACCCGGGGCCGAAATACGACGCGGAGGGCGTGGGCGGCATCCTTAACCTCATCACCGAGGGCAAGGGTCCGGAGGGCTACTCCGCCACGTTCACGGCGCGCGCGAAGAACGACGGCGCGGGCTGCGGCGTGTTCGCCACGGTGAAGAAGGGCAAGCTCACGGTGAGCCTCAACTACCACAACAGCTTCGACAACGAGAAGCCGCAATACAGCGACTACGTGCAACAGGTGATCGACGCAGCCGGCAACGCCACGCAGGAGACCGACTACAACAGCACATCGAAGACCAAGAGCCAGTGGCACGGCGGAACGCTGGAGGCGAGCTACGAGATTGACTCGCTGCGCCTCGTCACCGCATCGTTCTCAGCCGACAGATATTCCTACAAGGAAGACGGCGATAACACGATGCGCGCCTTCGTGCCGTCGCCCCTCGCCGAAATGTACAGCTATTCGGGCAAGAACCATACAGAGGGGTCGTTCACCGGCATCAGCGGAGGCATCGACTACCAGCGGTCGTTCAAGAACGTGAAAGACCGTCTGCTCACCTTCTCCTACCGCATTGAGTCGTCGCCGTCGAGGGACAAGAGCCGGCAGACTTACAACGACGTTCTTGCCGCAGAGGAGTGGAAAGACTGCCTGCAGAGCATCAAGAACCAGTATGCCGACGGCAGTGGCAACAGCGTGGAGCAGACTTTCCAGATTGACTACACCACGCCGTTCGCCAAGCACCACACGCTCGAAACCGGACTGAAATACATCCTGCGGCAGAACAAGTCAACCAACGACAGATACGACATCCCCACGGCCGACGGCGGCGAGGACGTTTACAACGAGGAGAACAGTTCGCACTTCAAGCACCGCAACGACATCTTCGCCGCATACGTCGGCTACGGACTGTCGCTCAACAAATGGTCGGCGCGCCTGGGACTGCGCTACGAACACACGCTGCAAAAGGTGAGATACCTGTTGGGCAAGGGGTCCGACTTCTCAAAGAACTTCGACGACCTCGTACCGTCGGCGAAGTTCGGCTACAAGTTCAACGACACATCGAACATCTCCCTCTCCTACTCCATGCGCATCAACCGCCCCGGCATATGGTATCTCAACCCCTACCTCGACGACAGCGACATCCAGGCGGTGAAGCAGGGAAACTCCGGACTCGTTTCGGAGAAGACACACTCCGTGGCGGTGCAGTACAACAGTCTCAAGCAGAAACTGAGCTACAGCCTCAACGCCACATACAACTTCACCGACAACAGCATCGAGAGGGTGATGAGCATGGTGGACGACAGGAACATCCAGGGGCTGAAGAACCCCTCGGGGCGACAGGTGATTTACAGCACCTATTATAATATAGGCAAGTCGCGCAACGTGGTCTTCACCGGCTACGCCGGCTGGACACCCTTCACCGGCACGCGCATCACCGTGAATGCGTGGGGCGGCTACACGCGCATGACCGACGGGCAGGACATGGAGAGCAAGGGATGGTATATGTCGGTATACGCCGGCATACAGCAGACAATCGCCAAGACATGGACGGTGACGGCGGCGGTCTACGAGCAGACGCCGCGCGTGAACCTCCAGGGAAAGACCGGCTCGTATTTCATGCACAGCTTTTCCGTGACCAAGAAACTGCTCCACGACAGGCTGAGCATCACCATCGCCGCCGACAACCCCTTCGAGAAATACCACACCTTCCGCAGCAGCTATTCGGGCAGCAACTTCAAGATAGACCCCACGTTCAAGTTCTGCCACCAGCGTTTCGCCATATCGGCAAGTTTCCGCATCGGCAAGCTTGAGAGCGGCGTGAAGAAGGTGGAGCGCAGCATAGTGAACGACGACGAGAAGAAAGGCGGAGGCAACTCCGGAGGCGGAGGCGCGGGCGGAAAATAAGGGTTATTCCCTGCCGCTGTTGCACCGCAAGCCGCAAAAATACGCCGCGATATTTTGCGCCGCCGACAAAATCTTGCTACATTTGTGCGGAATAAAACAAAAGGACTATGAAAATACAGAATGTCAGAATGATAGCCGCGCTGGTTCTCGCCATGGCGGTGTGCCTCGGCGTGAGCGCAAAGGGAAAGAAAGGCGTTTCGCAAAAGAAAGCCGCCGCATGGGTGGCAGGGGGCGAATGGAAAAACGGTTTCGACGCGATGCCCGACGAGACGGTGGACTTGCAGGAGTTCTATTCGCAATACCACAAGAACAAGGCGGAATGGGACGCGGCGTTCAAATGGCTCGCCGAAACCGATCTGCTAACCATCCCCAAGGGCAAACTGATGATACCCGGCACAAACATCCGCGCGTCGGTGGAGGACAGCAAGAACGAACCGCTGGAGAAGCGCAAGACGGAGTCACACAGGAAGAAAATTGACTTCATGTATGTGGTGAAAGGCACCGAGGGCTTCTATCTGCTCGACCACAAGTCGTCCACGCCCAACTGCGAATACAGCGAGGAGAAGGACGTGATACGGTATGACTACGACAAGGAGAAGTCGCATTTCTTCACCTCCACGCCCAAGCGTTTCGTGATCTGCTTCCCCGGCGACTGGCACATCGCAAAGGTGGAAACGCCACTCGACGACCAGACCATAAGGGTGATTGTGCTGAAAATAGACTACGTGGAATAGACTAAACAAAGAAACGACATGATAAAGAGACTATTGGATTTCCTCGACGCGTCGCCGGTGAACTTTCTCGCCGTGGAGACGCTGAAAAGAGAACTCGACGCCGCCGGCTTCCGCGGGATTGACGCCGCGCAGGGCATTGGCGCACTGAAGCCCGGCGACCAGATATATTTCACAAAGAACGACTCATCGCTCTACGCCTTTCGCATCGGCAAGAAACCTCTTGCCGACAACGGTTTCCACATCATCTGCGCCCACTGCGACTCGCCAACGTTCCGCATCAAGCCGAACGCCGAAATGACCTGCGAGGGCGGCATGGTGAAACTGAACACCGAGGTGTATGGCGGACCGATTATGAGTACTTGGTTCGACCGTCCGTTGAGCCTCGCCGGAAGGGTGTTGGTGGACAGCGGCGACGTGATGCACCCCTCGACGAGGCTTCTCCATGTGAAGCGTCCGCTGCTGCAAATCAGCAACCTGGCGATACATTTCAACCGACAGGTGAACGACGGCGTGAAACTGAGCCGGCAGAAGGACGTGCTGCCGCTGCTCGGCATCGTGACCGACGAGATGGAGAGGGGCAATATGCTGATGAACGTGATTTGCGGCGAATTGGGCGTGGAGGCAAAGGACGTGCTCGATTTCGACCTCTACCTCTATGACAACACCCCGGCCTGCACCTTCGGCGCGCACGACGAGTTTATCTCCAGCGGAAGGCTCGACGACCTGAGCATGGTTCACGCCGGACTGGAGGCCCTGCTCTCTGCCGGAGACGGCGGCAAGGGGACATACATCCCCGAAACGACACAGGTGCTCGCCGTGTTCGACAACGAGGAGACTGGAAGCCAGACGAAGCAGGGGGCGGGCAGTCCGTTCCTCAGCACCCTGTTGCAGCGCATCGTCTATGCGCAGGGAGGCACGGCGGAAGACTGGTTCCGCGCCGTGGAGAAAGCCTTTATGGTGTCGGCCGACAACGCCCACGCGTGGCATCCCAACTACCCGGAGAAATACGACCCGACGAACCACCCGGTGCTCGGCGACGGACCCGCGATCAAGTTCAACGCAGCGCAGAAATACGCCAGCGACGCGGCCTCGGCGGCAGTCTTCGCCGGCATCTGCCGCAGGGCGGGCGTACCGTGCCAGCGTTTCGTGAACCACAGCGACGTGGCGGGCGGCAGCACCCTCGGCAACATCCTCGCCTCCTCACTGCCCCTCCGCGGCGTGGACATGGGAAACCCAGTCCTCGCCATGCACTCGGCAAGGGAAACGGCATCCACAGCCGACCACGAATACTGCATCCGCGCCTTCACGGAGTTTTACAGGTTGGAGTGAGGCAAGGTTTCTTGGGGAAACGTAAGATGTTTTTATAACTAAAGATTAACAAGTATGGCAGCAACCGTTTTTAATGACGCACAGGTTGATATAATCAACATGATGCAGTGGGTGAAAACCCCAGAGGCTTTGGCTGACTTGAAACAGGCGATTTCTGATTTCTTCGCCAAAAAGGTGAAAGAAGAAATGGACAGGATGTGGGAACGCGGCGAAATGACGCAGGAAAGGGCTGAATCATTCGCCACCCTGCACGAAAGGACACCTTACGGCAAATGAACATGAAGGTTGTTCTCGACACGAATTGCCTTATCATGGCAATATCATCACGCAACAAGTACTATCAAGTTTGGCAGGATTTTCTTGATGGCCGGTATGTCATGTGCATTACCAATGAAATTGTCGAAGAATATTACGAGGTAATCTCACGCAACATTTCACCGGTTCTTGCCGAGTTCGTCATTTCTACCATTATCAACAGGAGGAATGTCATAATGAAATCGCCGTCGTTCGCCTTTCATCTTATATCAGCAGACGAAGACGACAACAAGTTCGTGGATTGCGCCATTGTGTCAAACGCAAAATACATCGTGACCAACGACCACCATTTTGACGTGTTGGAAAACATAACATTTCCCAAGGTCGATGTCGTAAAGCTCAGTCAGTTCTTGGACGATTTGCAAAATACATCACGAGAATAAATTTATGAAAATTCATGGTAAATTCGCGATAATTTATGTTCAAAAAGAAATATATCTTTCGACATAAATTGCCATGAATTTACCACGAATTTTCATAAATTAGGCTTGTGGGGACTAAACAAAACCTGAAATCCAATCTTTTTACTTGAAAGAATACCTCAGTCCTATTTTGAGGTTGAAATTCCACGGACGGTCGGTGTACGCGCTCTTTAGGTTTGTGCCGTTGGCGATGTAATATGCCACGCCAGGCTCCACATACACGCCGACGCCGCTGAAAAGGTTAAGCTGCGCGCCGGCGGCGGCGTTCACCGACCACTGCACGCGCTTCGTCCTCACATCGTCCTCCGCCTCGTCAGCCACCTGACCGCCGATTGTGGTCGTCGTCGTGGCTTTGCCCTTGACGTTAAACTCCGCCATGCCGCCGCCCGAAACATACACGTTGAAGAGTTTGTTGCCCCACAGCGTGTAGCTCACGTTGAGCGGAACACCCACGAAATGCAGCGTCTGTTCCGTGCGTTCCCCATTGCCGGCAGGGCCGTAGGTGAAATCAGACGACAGGTAAGTGTAGCAAAGTCCCGTTTCAACGCCAAGCCTTTCGGTGATGCCGTATCTCACCGACAGTCCCGAACGTATCGGCATGCGGTGCTTCGCCTTTTCGCCGCTCTGCGCCTCATACATCTGCCTCACCATCGACTCGCCCTCGCCGTCAAACGGCGTGTCGCCAAGCAACTGCACCGACTCCGACACCATCGGCATTCCGCCGCCGGTGGATGACGAGCCGCCGCCGTTCATGGCGTAAAGGCCAAGGGAAATCCTGTTGTCCGTCGTCTTGCGGTTTGAAGAAACAGCCGGGCGGAACGAGCCTTGCGGATTAGCCTTTCCGTTGGCGGAAGAATTGCCGCCTGTCACTACAACGCTTTGTTCCTTCTCCTCTTTCTTTCCCCTATTCTCCGTCGTCTTTGCGCTTTCTTCCTTGTCGGCAGAGGCTTCATCCGTTTCCGCCATTGAAGCCCCATCATTGTTTGCCGCAAGCACGATTCCGCCGACTGTCTTCTTCGCCGTAGTCATTGCAAGCGTCTTTTCCACAGGTTTCACAGCGGCCCTTTCCGCCGTAGCCTTTGCAGAACGGTTGCCGGAGGGGGTATATTCATGCCGTATGTCGCATGACGCGGTTTTGCTTGAAGCGAGCGAGGTTTCGTTTTCATTCCACTCGGGCGCAAACAAAAAATATCCGGCAATCCCGGCGACACACGCCGCCGCTACACTCCAACGCCACACCGCCACAAGTCTTCTCCGCTTGTCGCCGTTACCCGTAGCCGCAGTCTGCGCCATCTGCCTCTCGATGTCGTCCCAAAGACCCTCAGGGGCCTCCGCCTCGAAGTTCTCCAGCTTTCGTCTCATGCTGTCTTTCCAAGTCTCTTCCATAGGTAACGGTGTTAATGTGAACGTTTGTATTCTGATATTTTCTTTGCCATAATCGCCTTGGCGTGGAACAGCTGCGAGGCCGACGACGCAGGCTTTATGTTGAGTATCTCGGCAATCTCCTTGTGGCTCTTGTCCTCGAAGACGTAGAGGTTGAGCACCGTGCGGTAGCCGTCGGGCAAGCTCTCTATCATCCCCTGCAGTGCGTCGGGCGGTATGCCCCCGGCATCGGGTTCGGCTTCCTCGGCGGCGATATTGCCGGTAGCCCTCTCGTCGCTCACGGTGGTTATCCGCCCCGACGACTTGAGGTAGTTTATCGACATATTCACCGCGATGCGCGAGAGCCACGCCTTCAGCGAGCCCTCGCCCTGGAACTTGAACGACCGCCACTGCGTGAAAGCCTTGATGAACACCTCCTGCAGAATGTCCTTCACGCTGTCGCCGTCGGCGAGATAGCGCGAGCACAATGCGGTGAGTCCCCCTACATATTTAGTGTAGAGGGCCTTCATCCCTGCATTGCTGTCGCGCCGCAGAAGGTCAATGATTTGTCTGTCAGAAATGTTCACTCTTTCCCTTGGGGGTTAATCCTTAGTCTTGTAGTCGAACTCGGCGGTCTTCTCGCCCTCAAACGACCGGTACTTCACTTTCAGCTTCACCTTCTTGCCGCCCGTCTTGGGCAGGCTTTTCAGCGAGAACGCCACCGTGGTGTAGCCGCTCCGCCCCTTTGTGTCGCCGTAGGCGTTCTGCCGCAGTTCCACCTCGTAGGGGTCGGCGGCGTTGGTGCCGGTCACGAGGTTCACCAGGTGCGTCTTCGCCGGCGTGCCCCACAGGGTGCCGATGTAGAGCGTCAGGTAATTGTCCTCGCACACCGTGGGAAAACCGCTTACTATCACCAGCGGGTCGTTGCCGTACACCTCGTTGTCCCTGTCGCCCAAGGTCGCCGCCGTCGGCTTCGTCAGGATGCTGTCGATGGTGTTCACCACCACCGCCTTGTTATACGGCGCGGCGTTGTCGCCCACCGTCCTCATGTTCACCAACGCCCTTATCTCCTTGCCCTTGAAGGGGTGCTCCTTCATGTTGGTGGGGAGCAGCGTGGTGCTGTCGTCGAGCTGCAGATAAACGGTGTTGTCAGCCGCCGTCTTCACCGTCACCACGGCGTTGGGCATCCTTCCGTCGGGCACGATGATGCAATATCCGTCGCTGTCGCTGCTGCACGACGGCATCACCGCCGCCATTACCGCCGCCACGACAATGGCGAGGGCGCAGCTTTTAATCGCTTGAAATCTCTTTGCTGTTGCTTTCATTCTTGTTGTCCTTCTTTCTTTTCTGATCTTTCTTTTCTGAACAAACTCGTCTTGACGTGTGTTTGCTTTTCACTCTGTAAACAAGGCGGTTTGTAAAATATTGTATCGTGCGGATGCAAATTTACGGGATTTTTGCCTAACTTTGCAAAACTAACAACGAAACAGATTACAGTATGGGAAAGATTATACTCACAGGCGACCGTCCTACGGGCCGCTTGCACCTCGGACATTACGTGGGTTCGCTGCGCCGCCGCGTGGAACTGCAGAACGAGGGCGACTTTGACAAGATGTTCGTGTTCATCGCCGACGTACAGGCTCTCACCGACAACGCCGAGAACCCCGAGAAGGTGCGCCAGAACATCATCGAGGTGGCGCTCGACTATCTCTCCTGCGGTCTCGACCCGCAGAAGGTCACGCTCTTCATCCAGTCGATGATACCGGAACTGGCGGAACTCACCGTTTATTACATGAACCTCGTCACCGTGTCGCGCCTCCAGCGCAACCCCACGGTGAAGACGGAGATACAGATGCGCAATTTCGAGACGAGCATCCCGGTGGGCTTCTTCACCTACCCTATCTCCCAGGCCGCCGACATCACGGCGTTCAAGGCCACCACGGTGCCGGCCGGCGAAGACCAGGAGCCGATGATAGAGCAGACGCGCGAGATTGTAAAGCGTTTCAATAATGTGTATGGCGAGGTGCTCGTGGAGCCGAAGATAATGCTGCCCACCAACCAGGCGTGTCTGCGTCTGCCCGGCACCGACGGCAAGGCGAAGATGAGCAAGAGCCTGGGCAACTGCGTGTATCTCTCCGACACGTCGAAGGAGATGCAGCAGAAGGTGAAGGGCATGTACACTGACCCCGGCCACTTGCGCGTGGAAGACCCGGGCAAGGTGGAGGGAAACACCGTGTTCACTTATCTCGACGCTTTCTCAACGGCAGACGACTTCGCAGAGTTCTGGCCGGAATACAAGTCGCTCGACGAACTGAAAGACCACTACCGCCGCGGCGGACTGGGCGACATGAAGTGCAAGAAGTTCCTCATCAAGGTGCTCGACAAGCGTCTGGAGCCTATCCGCCAGCGCCGCCACGAGTTTGAGCAGGACATCCCCGAGGTGTACAACATACTGAAAAAGGGCAGCGAGGCAGCCCGCGAGGTTGCCGCCCAGACGCTCCACGACGTGCGCGAGGCGATGAAGATAAACTATTTCGACGACCTCGAACTCATCCGCCAGCAGAGCGAAATGTACCGCAACAAGTGATGCCGCCGTGCCAAACGGGGCTTCACCTTATATATATAATAAGGTAAAAGAGTCTTGACAAAATTAATTTATGAATAATTCATGGTTAATTCATGGCAATTCGTGTTCAACAAAGATTATTGTTTTCTTTAGAACATAAATTCCCATGAATTAACCATAAATTTTCATTAATTGAGCTATATACTATTGCTGAATAGCTACGAATTTTCATTAATTGCAGCTATATACGGTTTCTGAGCAGTTACTTTACGTCATATTTCAAAGAAAAAGGCGAAAAAGTTTGGCAGTTTCAGAAGAAGTGACTAATTTTGCAGTCGCTAAACCGAAGAAGACGGTTGGGCGCATCAATCGGGATGTAGCGCAGTTGGTTAGCGTACACGTCTGGGGGGCGTGTGGTCGCTGGTTCGAGTCCAGTCATCCCGACCAACTTTGGAGAGGGAATCAAGAATTCATGACGCTGAATTTCTTGGTTCCCTTTTCCTTTTATACCCATTCAAAATAAATTTATGAATAATTCATGGTAAATTTATGGTCATTCATGTTCAATAAAGAAACGGCAATTACTGTTTTGCCTGACACTTATTTTTCTTTCAACATGAATGACCATAAATTATCCATGAATTTACCATAAATTCAAGTTAGCGAAGCATCACTTATCCCTTTATTTCAAGTGCTTCATTATCCATTCATACTGACCGTACTCCGTGGCATCGGAAGTCCAGTGCTCGTTGATAGGCGTGATGAGCGACTCCTTCGGGCATTTCAAAGTGTTCCACACGGCGTAGCTCGTGGTGGGCGGACAGGTGATGTCGTTATACCCCCATGTCATGTAGACAGGGCAGGTGACGTGGCGCGAGAAATTCACCACGTCGTAATACGCCAGCACACGTGCCGTCTCTTCCGTCAGCGTACCTCCCTCGCCGGTCTTGAAGTGCGGATAGCCTCCGGTGCGCCCCTTTTCGAGGTAGCCGGCCATGTCGCTGAGGGCAGGGTGGTTCACCACGCAGAGCGTCACCCTCTTGTCGAGACCCGCCGCCACGAGCGACAGCGCGCCGCCCTGACTGCCGCCCTGCATCACCACGTTGCGCCCGTCCCACTGCGGCAGCGAGGTGGCGAAGTCTATGGCGAGCACAAGGCCAAGGTACACGTTCTTCATATAGTAACGGTCGCGGCTGTCCATACCGAACGAGAAATAGCTGGAGGAGTTCGTCTGGTTGAACAGTTTTCCGATTTCGTCGAAGCGCGCCTTAGACTGGCGCGGGTCGAGACCGTGGATTTCAATCTCCAGACGGATGCAGCCACCCTCGCCGTAGTATCTGTGGCGCAGCGGTTCCTTTATGGCCTTTATTCCGGCTCCCGGCGGACAGATTACTATGGGGCAGCTCCCTGCCGGCTTGTCCTTGGGCAGGAACAGGTAGCCGTAGATGCTGTGGCCGCCGGCGGTTTCGAGTTTCAGCAGCTGGCAAGTCATCTTGTCGGTGGTGTATTCCGGTGCGTCCTCAAG
>CAVHWJ010000066.1:0-6763 GCA_963639565.1 uncultured Prevotella sp.
GTCGCTGGCGAAGATGAAGTCGGTGAGTTTCTGGTTCGTCGAGCCCATGATGTCCGCGCTCTTGCCCTGCCATTCCTTCTCGCCCTGATAGATGAAGATGATGTTCTCGCCGATGCCCATCACGGAGTTCATGTCGTGGGTGTTTATGATGGTGGTGATGTTGTTCTCCTGCGTGATGCTGTGCAGCAGACCGTCGATAACGAGCGATGTCTTGGGGTCGAGACCCGAGTTAGGCTCGTCGCAGAACAGGTATTTGGGGTTGAGGGCAATGGCGCGCGCAATCGCCACGCGCTTCTGCATACCGCCCGACAGCTCGTCGGGGTATTTCTTGTGCGCGTCGGTCAGGTTCACCCTGTCGAGACATTCCTCGGCGCGGCGCGTGCGTTCCCTGAGCGTCATCGACGAGAACATATCCAGGGGGAACATCACGTTCTCCAGCACCGACAGCGAGTCGAACAACGCCGCGCTCTGGAATATCATCCCCATTTCGCGGCGCATCATCACCTTCTCCTTCTTCGTCATGGTCACGAAGTTGCGGCCGTCGTAGAGCACTTCGCCGCTCGTCGGCTCCAAGAGTCCTACAAGGTTCTTCATCAGCACCGTCTTTCCGCTTCCGCTCTGTCCGATGATGAGGTTCGTCTTGCCGCTCTCCAGCACGGCGTTGATGCCTTTCAGCACGTTCTTGTCGCCGAACGACTTGCTCAGGTTCTTTATTTCAATCATTGTCTCCTTTTCTTTCGTTATTGTCTTTGGGTGCAATCCATTTTCCCCTTCGTGGGGTTACTTGTGCCGCCGCGGCGGAGATCAGCTCAACAGCTGCGTGAGGAACACGTCGGAGCAGAGTATCAGCACGCTGCTCGTTACCACGGCGTTGGTGCTCGCCTTGCCCACTTCCACCGAACCGCCGTCCACGGTGTAGCCGTAATACGACGACACGCTGCTGATGATGAAGGCGAAGAACAGGCTCTTGAGGATGCTCATCCACACGAACCACATGTTGAAGTTGTGCTGCAGGCCCGCCGTGAGGTCGTCCGGCGTGAGGATATGCCCTATGTACGCCGTGGCGTAAGCCCCGAGAATACCTGTGGCTGAGGAGAATATCACGAGGAACGGCATAATGGTGATGAGGCCCAGGATTTTGGGCAGTATGAGGTAACTGGCGGAGTTCACGCCCATGATGTCGAGGGCGTCAATCTGCTGCGTCACCCTCATCGTGCCGATTTCCGACGCGATGTTGGAACCCACCTTTCCGGCGAGGATAAGACACATAATGGAAGACGAGAACTCGAGCAGCAGAATCTCCCTCGTGGTGTAGCCCGAAACCCACTTAGGCATCCACGGACTTTGGATGTTGAGCTTCATCTGTATGCAGATCACCGCTCCGATGAAGAAGGAGATGAGGAGCACGATTCCCACGGAGTCCACTCCCAGTCCCGCCATTTCCTTGACATACTGCTTCATGAACATCCTCATGCGCTCGGGGCGGGCAATCGACCGTCCCATTAGAATGAGGTATTTCCCGAAACTTGTCAGCTGGTCGTATAATATCATTGCTATTGTTTTTTATTGGGTTATCGTTGCGTCGCGCGCCGTCATCTCATCATCCACTTCCCCCCGTGCTTCACCATTGGCACCACGATTTCCTCCTTGGTGCTGTCGGCGAAGGTCATCATCAGATAAGCCTCCGCCGTCTCGCCAGTGGAGTCGCTGCGGCAGTCCACAACCTTCACTCCGCTGATGCCGCCGTGGTCCTTGCGCAGTCCGGCGAGATACATCTTGGCGTTGGCTTCAAGCTGCTCCCTGTAACTGTCGGGTATGCTCTCCGTGCGCAGTGTCATGGCGGTGAAACATTTGTAGCCGCCGTTGTTCAGGCTGTCGTAGTATTCCTTCGCGGCCTCCGCCGCCGCCCAGTCGGGCTTCTGCGGCTTGTGCGAACAGGCTGCCATGGCCGACAGCACCAAGGCTGCCGCTACTGAGACTATTATGGCGGTTACATTCTTTCCCATGTTACTTCTGTCGGATGAAGATGTTTATCGGCGAACCGGTGAGTGTCCAGTTGGCGCGTATCTTGTTTTCGAGGAAACGCTTGTACGGCTCCTTGATATACTGCGGCAGGTTGGCGTAGAACACGAACGACGGTATCTGCGTGTTGGGAATCTGCGAGCAGTATTTTATCTTGATGTACTTTCCCTTGATTGATGGCGGCGGATAAGCCTCGATGAGCGGCAGCATCGTCTCGTTGAGCTTGGTGGTGCCTATCTTTATCTTGCGGTTCTGGTATACAGCCTTAGCCGTCTCCAATACCTTGAATATCCTCTGCTTCGTTATCGCCGAGGCGAAGATGATGGGGAAGTCGGTGAACGGCGCCATGCGGTTGCGTATGGCGTTCTCAAAGGTGTCCATCACCTTCTGGTCCTTGTTTTCCACCAGGTCCCACTTGTTCACCACCACCACGAGCGACTTGTTGTTCTTCTGTATGAGCTGGAAGATGTTCATGTCCTGCGCCTCGATGCCTCGCGTGGCGTCGATCATCAGGATGCACACGTCGGAGTTCTCAATGGCGCGAATGGAACGCATCACGGAATAGAACTCCAGGTTCTCCGTTACCTTGTTCTTGCGGCGTATTCCGGCGGTGTCCACCAGGTAGAAGTCGAAGCCGAACTTGTCATACCTTGTATATATGCTGTCGCGCGTCGTTCCGGCAATCTCCGTCACGATGTTGCGGTCCTCGCCGATGAAGGCGTTGATGATGCTGCTCTTTCCAGCGTTGGGGCGTCCCACCACTGCAAAGCGCGGAATGCCGTCTTCGAGCAGTTCGCCGCCCTTGTCGGTCATCTTCGCCAGCACCTCGTCGAGCAGGTCGCCCGTGCCGCTGCCCGTTGCGGAGCTGATGCACACGGGGTCGCCAAGACCAAGCTTGTAGAACTCCGCGGCGTTGTAGATGAGCGTGTTGTTGTCGGTCTTGTTTGCGGTGAGAATCACCGGTATCTTGGTGCGGCGCAGGATGTTAGCCACGTCCATGTCGAGGTCGGTCACCCCCGTCATGATGTCCACGAGGAATATGATGAGGTCGGCCTCCTCCGTGGCGATGAGCACCTGCTTGCGTATCTCCTCCTCGAAGATGTCGTCGCTGTTCACCACCCATCCGCCGGTGTCCACGACGGAGAATTCCTTGCCGTTCCAGTCGCATTTGCCATACTGGCGGTCGCGTGTGGTGCCCGCCTCGTCGCTGACAATCGCGTGGCGAGTCTTCGTCAGTCGGTTGAAGAGCGTGGACTTGCCCACGTTAGGCCGTCCCACTATTGCTACTAAGTTTGCCATGTCTTATGTGTTCCGCCCGTCCCTCCGCCGTGTTCCCGGCTCTGTCGGGGCGCGTTTTTTCTTTCGTTAATGATATGGTAATTATCTCTCTTGTCCTCCTTTCGCCGAAGGCTTATTCCGGGTTGTAGCCGAAACTGTCAAGCTCCCTCTTCGAGCTGCGCCAGTCCTTGTCCACCTTCACGAACAGCTCCAGGTAAATCTTCTTGCCGAAGAACCGTTCCAGTGACTTGCGCGCCTCCGTGCCGAGCTTTTTCAGGGCCACGCCCTGATGCCCGATGATGATGCCTTTCTGCGAGTCGCGCTCCACGTAGACCACGGCGTGGATGTTTATCTTCTTCTCGTCCTCCTTGAACGACTGCACCGAGACTTCGGCGGAGTAGGGGATTTCCTTGTCGTAATACAGCAGGATTTTCTCGCGGATAATCTCGCTCACGAAGAAGCGCGCGGGTTTGTCGGTGAGCTGCTCCTTGTCGAAATACGGCGGCGAGTCGGGCAGCATCTCCATGATGCGTTTCAGCAGGATGTCCACGCCGAACTTGTTTTTAGCCGAGAGCGGCAGGATTTCCGCCTTGGGCAGCAGCGCGTGCCACTTGCTCACGAGCGCGCCGAGCGATTTCTGGTCGCTCAGGTCAATCTTGTTGATGAGCAGGATTACGGGGATGTCCATCTTCTGCACTTTCTCGAGGAACTCCATGTTCTTCTCCGGGTTCTCCACCACGTCGGTGACGTAGAGCAGCACGTCGGCGTCGGTCAGTGCCGACACCGAGAAGGCGAGCATCGACTCCTGCAGCTTGTAGTTGGGCTTGAGCACTCCCGGCGTGTCGGAGAAAACGATCTGCGCCTCGTCGGTGTTCACGATGCCCATGATGCGGTGGCGCGTGGTCTGCGCCTTGAACGTGGCGATGCTTATCCTCTCGCCCACCAGTTGGTTCATCAGGGTTGATTTTCCCACGTTGGGGTTGCCCACTATGTTTACGAATCCTGCCTTGTGCATTTGTCTTTCTTTTTTAGTCGCGGTGTATTGCGCCCGCCTGTTTCAATCTGCAAATATACTGAAAAATCGGCTTACCGCAAATTTTTTGCCGCCTATTGCGGTCTTTTTCACATACTTGTCGCCTTTTGGCAAAGAAAAAGCGCATCTGTATGATGTTCTCATTGCAGATGCGCTTTTGCGTTATGTGTCGTGCTTGTGACACTTGCTTTATTTGGCCTGCTCAACAGTGTCGCCGTCGTAAGCCCACTTGTAGTAGGAAGCTCCGTGAACGAAGCCCGCTCCGAAGGCGGTGAAAATCATGTTGTCGCCCTTCTTCAGCTTGCTCTCGTTCTCCCAGAGGGCGAGCGGGATGGTAGCCGCCGAGGTGTTTCCGAAGTGCTCGATGTTCACCATCACCTGCTCCATGGGCAGGTCGAGGCGTTTCGCCACGGCCTCAATGATGCGGATGTTGGCCTGATGCGGCACCACGAAACGGATGTTTTCCTTGTTGAGGTTGTTGCGCTCCGCGATGAGCGCGCAGTCGTTGCTCATGCTCGTCACGGCGTAGCGGAACACGGTGCGCCCCTCCTGATAGAGGTAGTGCAGACGGTGGTCCACCGTGAAGTGCGATGCCGGGCAGACAGACCCGCCGGCCTTGGTGTGCAGGAAGGGCAGACCCTTGCCGTCGGTGCGGAAATATGAGTCCATGAGACCCACGTCTTCGGTCGTTCCTTCAACGAGCACTGCCGCCGCTCCGTCGCCGAACAAGGCGCAGGTGCTGCGGTCGGTGTAGTCCACCACCGAAGACATCTTGTCGGCGCCGATCACTATCACCTTCTTGTAGCGTCCGCACTGTATCATCGACGCTGCTGTGTCGAGCGTGTAGAGAAATCCGCAGCATGCCGACCACATGTCGAAGGCGTAGGCGTTTTTCAGCCCGAGCTGTCCGAGCACGATTGAGGCCGTGGAGGGGAACTTGTAGTCCGCCGTGCTCGTGGCCACAATCACCGCGTCGATCGTGTCGGGGTCCACTCCCGTCTTCTTCAGAAGCTGTTTCGCCGCCTTGCGTGCCATGTACGAGGTGCCGAGACCTTCTTCGGTGAGAATGCGGCGCTCCTTGATGCCGACACGCGTCATAATCCACTCGTCGTTGGTGTCCACCATCCTCGACAGCTCCGCGTTGTTGAGCACGTAGTCGGGGACGTAGCCTCCAATGCCGGTGATTATAGCGTTTATCTTCTCCATGGCGGTTTATTTATTCAGCTGTCTCCTTTACGATAGCGACCTTGCCTCTGTAGTAACCGCAGGTAGAGCATACCGTGTGGTACACGTAGTAAGCGCCGCAGTTGGGGCATACTGCCAGTGTGGGGGCAACTGCCTTGTCGTGGGTTCTTCTCTTGAGGGTACGGGTCTTTGACTGTCTTCTTTTAGGATGTGCCATTTTTCTTTAATCTTTAATTGTTGATTTTAACTTTTCTAATTCACTCCATCTGGGGTCCGTAGCCGCTTCCTTCTCCTCCTCGCCGCTTCGGGCGGCAGAGTGCTCTTCGAGAGCCTTTATCATCGCAGGGTCGCATTTTCCAGGTGCATGCTCGTGCTTGATGGGGATGTCGAGAGCCACGGTCTCATATACGAACCATGATATGTCGATGAAGGCGTGCTCCTTCGCCACGGTCACGGTTTCGTCGTCTTCCGAGTTTTCTTCTCCTAACCTCGCGAACAGCTTGCCTTCGGTGTCTATCGGCTGCTCCATGTCGTCGAGACACAGGTCGCAAGCCACCACCACGTAGCCCCTGCACGTGAACCTGATTTCATAGAGGTCTTCAACGGATTTGTGCGCCGAAATCGAGACTTTTATTTCGCCGCCTCTTATTTCGTCGCTCCCTGTCGCCTTGAAGAATTTGTCGTCAAGCTGGTCTGTGGCGGTGTACGCGCCGTTGTCCAGGCTCTTCAGGTCTATGTTTATTGGCTTCAAGCTGTCCATGCTTTATATATATTAAAAAGGTGTAGCCTTCGCCGGCCTGCCTTTTTTACGGTTCGGGTTGCAAAGTTACGGATTTTTTTCCATTGCGCCAATTTTTGCGGACATTTATTATTTTTCGTTCTTCCGAACTGCGCCCATGCAGTCGTCACAAAAAGTTGAGTTGGTGCCAAACTTGGAAAATTTTGACGAGTTTGGCACCAACTCGTTTTGCGGTTTCGGATAAAAGGCGTATCTTCGTGGCGGTTTTAAAGAACTTTCAAGCATGAAGATAATTGGCAGACGAAAGGAGATTGAGACGCTGGAAAGGTACGTGGCTTCTGACCAGTCGGAGTTCATCGCCCTCTATGGCAGGAGGCGCGTGGGCAAGACGTTTCTCGTGAGGAGTCTCTTCGGCGACAGGTTCGCCTTTGCGGCGACGGGCATCTTAGAGGGCGACCCGCAGGAGCAGAGGGAGAGTTTCATGGCTTCACTCGGGGATTACGGCT
>CAVHWJ010000066.1:7047-11017 GCA_963639565.1 uncultured Prevotella sp.
CAGACGCTTTGGCTGAGGCCGTTCTGTCTGGCTGAAACGGAGTGTTATCTTAACGCCGCCGGCTTCAGGTGGACGCGCGACAGCGTAGCCCAGTGCTACATGATATTGGGCGGAATACCGTATTATCTCAGTCTGCTCGACCGCTCCATGAGCCTGCCGCAGAACATCGACCGCCTGTTTTTCGCGCCCGACGGCAAACTGCGCGATGAGTTCCGCCGTCTTTACGGTTCGCTGTTCAAGAACCCCGACCCGTATCTGAAGGTGATCGGACTGCTGGCGGCTAACCGGCAGGGGATGACGCGCAAGGAACTGGTGCAGAAGCTGAAAACTAACGGACGGCTGACGGAAATCCTCGAAGACTTGCTCCAGTGCGGATTTATCAGCCGCATGGGCGTGCGCGCCCAAAAGGGAGGCATCAAGGCGACCGATGGCATCTATCACCTCACGGATTTTTACACCCGATTCTGGTATGACTTCTGCCGCGGCAAGACCTCCGACGAGAATTTCTGGACTCACAAACTCGCTACTCCGAAGACCAACACCTGGCTCGGACTGGCATACGAGCGGCTCTGCATGGCGCACATCCCGCAGATTAAGGCGGCTCTCGGCATCAGCGGACTCCATTCGGAGTATTATTCGTGGCGGAGCAAGGAGCATCAGCCGGCGGCGCAGATAGACCTCATCATCGAGCGTTCCGACAACATGGTGAACTTGTGCGAGATTAAGTATTCTGCCGGGCAATACGCTATGACCAAGTCTGAGTATGAGAAGATACTCAACCGTCAGACGGCTTTCGTCGGCGAGACCAACTGCCGCCACGGCATTTTCCTCACGCTCGTCACCACCTCCGCCCCCAGGCAGAACGAATATTCGGGCATGATGAACGCCACGGTGGTGCTCGACGACCTGTTCAGGGAATGAGAAATACGGCTTCGTCAAGCGTCCATCGTCCGATGGACGGTCGGAAGAAGCGTTGTCGTCCGTGGGGCATACAGTGGTTTCTTCCTGTCTCCCAACTCGTTTCTTATTTCAGATTTTTGTCAATATTGCTGGTTTTATGAAGTAGAACGGTCCAAATTACGCTTTTCATTTCAGATTTTTGCAATAATTGCAAAAATCTGAAATAGAAAGTTTCGATGATGAGGCTGAGACAAGGGGCTGCCCATGCAATTCTTTTGGACTTTTTGCTTATATCCTCTCTTTCAATACAAGTGCGATATTCTCAACAATCCCTGTCACCAAGGCATTGCCCATGAGAAAGGCGCGGCGCAAGTCCGACGAGCCAAGGGTGTGGTTGTCGGGGAACATATTAAGGCGTTCCAGCTCCACAGGCACGAGCCGGCGGTAACGTCCGCTTTCCGTCTTTATTATATGTTTGAAACGTGAGGGGGCTGCACCGCCTTCTCCCGTGATAATCGTCCTTGAAGCGCGGTCAAGATAGTCGGGGAAAGCCATTGCGCCCTCGCTGTAATTGTATTCAAACCCGGTGGTCTTGTTCACACGCTTCAGCGACTTGTATCCTTTCTGATACTCCCATTTCGGGAGGTCTTCGTTGGAAATGAAAAACTCCTGCGGCACATCCGTGTCGTCTACAAGCACATTGCCCAGCGTGAGATAAGGCCCGTCGTACCTCGGGAGCGTGTTAAGTGTGTAAACCTTGCCGTTTGCCATAACCCCGGAGTTCCTGAACGGACTGTCCTTTTTCCCCTTGTTGAAATTCTCCGAGACATCGGCAATGTCGTCGCTGATGTCAAAGGAGCTGGTCTTTCCGTCTTTCTCTTGGCAACTGAAAGCCTGTGGCATGATGCCGTCTTCGAGAATCCAATTGTATTTGTTTTCCTCCTTCTCAAACTGCTCCGCAAGTCGTGTCCCTTCGTGGTAAGCCACCATATAAGTGCGGCGGCGGCGTTGTGGCATGCCGTAGTCTGCCGCATTGATTACCCGCCATTCCACGGTGTAACCGAGGCTCGACAATGAGGAAAGGATGATTGCAAAGTCGCGCCCTCGCTGTTTGGCAGGAGAGTTTAGCAGACGGTCCACGTTTTCAAGCATCAGATATTTGGGACGCCTGTCGCCTTTCTCCTTTAATATCCGGTAGATTTGCCACCAAAGCACACCTTTCTTTCCCTCGATGCCGCCGGAACGTTGCAGCGTTGTGGCTACGGAATAGTCCTGACAGGGGAAACCGCCGCAGAGCAAGTCGCTGTCGGGTATCTCTTCCGTCGGAACGGTCGCTATGTCCTCGTTGGAATGTCCGTCAGCCCCGAAATGCCTGCAATATATCACGCTTGCGTCCTGCCGCTTGGTAGACGGCTCCCACTGGTTGCTCCATATAGTCTTGAAATGCCGTGAGGCGCGTTCCAACCCTATCCTGAAACCGCCCACCCCGGCAAAGAGTTCCACAACCTTGATGTCGCCGGCCTCCATTTCGGGGCGGATGTTGTCAAACAGTCCCAGTTCCCTTACCCTTTGGTGGGTTTTGTAGGAATATCTTGCTACGGGTTCGCACAATGTCCAGTTGCCTTCCTTTTCTATGTCTTCCGTATTATAGTTCATTTTCTATGATGTTCTTTACGTATTTCTGATTAAACCAATAACAGTATTTCTTCGCCATTCCTCCATTCGGGTTCTCCGTCATGTCGTCAGCAACCCTTGCCTTGGGGCGAACGTGGAAGTTATGGTCGTCCTTTGCGCTCCAGAAATATTCGGGTACGATATGATTTTCCAAAACGTTCTTGCGTATGTTGTTCCAGTATTGTTGAGCCACTTTCAGGTCTTCCTGCGGCATAGTCCAAAAGGCGGCCTTTTCCAACTTGTATTCGGGTTCTGTCTTTCCGCCAGGCAATGGCAGCGCATTGTCGGTTTCACGGAAAATGACGAAAAGAAAACGGCTGGTGAAAATCTCGTACAGTCTTGAGTCCGTCCATTCCTCACAGTCATAAACCTCCTGATAGTCTATGTTTTCAAAAGACATCGCCTCCTTGATGCTTCCGGTCTTTCGCACACGGATAGTCTTCATGGTAAGGCCTGATTTTTCAAACTCTTCCGTCTTATTGACGTTGTTCACTTTGCCTTTCCCTGCTATAATGTTGGAAACGATAAAGTATTTTGACTTGGATTTTGAAGGCTCAATCTTTAGCTTTTCGCATATTTGCCGGTACGTCTTGCCGCAGTATTTCCCGAACCGTTCAAGCAGGATTTCATCAACGGATTTGTTCCTCAGTTCCTCGACTGAGAACATCGTTTCCATTGTTGGTTGCGGAATGTCATAATTGCAATAAGCACCGTCTTGCTGGTTCTTCTTCACCTCGTCGAGCACAATGCGCATATATGCGGTCTTCAGGCTCCAGGCCCGGCGTGGAGCACCCTCCTCGTTGTTGTGCTGGGGCATGAGAGAATCGCCCTTTTGCCCCTTCCGACAAGCCCCAAGATACATGGTGTCGCCCTCCGACAGTGTGTGCGCCTGTCCGTTTCTTATCTTCGTGATTATGATGTCATAATCCTTGCGGATAATCAACAGGTCTTTCTCGGGGATTTTCCACAACACGGCGAAGAGGAATTGCAGGTCGAGTTTGGAAACTTTTGGGTTGTGCAGATAGAACATGATGAGCATGACGAGGCATTTCCGGTAGAAATGGGATTCCTCGAAAGACTTGTCCCAGTCGGCTGTATAGTTTATCATGCTGCACACAAGCCTTTCCTTAATCAGCAACTCCTGTTTAGCTGACTTTTTCAGCGGCGTGCATTTCAGTTCCGCATGGACGAAAGCGAAGTCAGTCTCTTGCCGGCTGTTCACGCCGTACTTGAAGAACAGTTCTTCCACCAACTGCCCCAAGCTCCCCTTGCCCTTGTGTTCTTCGGCGTCGGGGGCAAAGTCGCGCAGGCATTTGTTCACCAGTCGCTTGCTGTAATTGACTAAAGTTTCCCACACCCGAAAAGTGCAGTAAATATAACAGTTTCTCCCCAAAAA